>NZ_JBFAVI010000029.1:0-57252 GCF_040679695.1 Micromonospora sp. NPDC052213 | reverse complement strand
CAGCCGGCCACCGGCCGGCCGGGCCCCGCGCCGACGGCCCGCAGCCGGGCGGCGAGGACGTCGGCGCGGCGGTCCAGCTCCCCGTACGTCAGCGTCCTGCCGTCGGCCCGCACGGCGGGGGCGTCCGGCGCCGTCCGGGCCCACCGCGCGACCAGGTGGTGCACCGGCCCGGTCGGGTATTCGCGGACCTGCCCGCTCCAGCGGCGCACGATCCGGTCCTCCTCCGCCGGGTCCAGCAGCGCCGCCGCCGACAGCCGCCGGTCCGGGCGCGCGCAGAGCGAGCCGAGGATCGCCCGGTACTGCGCCATCAGTTGCGCGATGCGGTCCTCGTCGAACAGCTCGGTGCTGAACTCGAACTCGCAGTCGATGTGCGTGTCGCCCTCGAACGCCATCACGGAGAGGTCGAACTTGGAGACCTCGCCGACCATGTCGAGCAGCTCCACCGTCAGCGGACCGACGTGCAGGCGCTCGAACGGGGGAAGGTTCTTCATCGCGAAGACGATCTGGAACAACGGGTGGCGGGCCGGGTCCCGGACGGGGCGCAGCCGCTCCACGAGCAGCTCGAACGGTGCTTCGTGGTGCGTCTGGGCGTCCAGCACGACGTCGCGCACCCGGGCCACCAGCTCGGCGAAGGTCGGGTCGCCGGAGGCGTCGGTGCGCAGCACGACGGTGTTCACCAGCAGGCTGACCAGCGGCTCCAGCTCCACCCGGTCCCGGCCGGCGACGGGCGTGCCGAGCACGACGTCCGACTGCCCGGTCTGCCGGTGCAGCAGCGCGACGAATCCGGCCAGGAGCACCATGTACGGCGAGGCGGCGTGCCGGCGGGCGGCGGCGCGGACCAGGTCGGTCAGCTCGGCGTCGAAGCGTACGTTCCGTCGGCCGCCCCGCCAGCCCAGCACGGCGGGGCGCACCCGGTCGGGCGCCAGTTCCGTCGCCGAGGCGCCGGCGAGCCGCCGCTCCCACCAGGCCAGCTGGTCGTCGAGCTCACCGGCGCCGACGCGGTGGTGCTGCCAGCGGGCGTGCCCGGCCGGGTCGACGGGCGGCCGGGCGGGCTCGGTGCCGTGCCCGGTCCCCGCCGCGTAGTAGCGGACGAGGTCGTTGACCAGGACGCTGAGCGACCAGCCGTCGACGACGATGTGGTGCAGGTCGAGGAAGAGCCGGTGGTCGTCCTCGCCGAGCCGGAACAGCCGGGTCCGCAGGAGCGGCCCGCGCCGCAGGTCGAACGGGGGCTGCCGCTCGGCGGCGACCGCCTCGCGCACGCGGTCCTCCCGCTGCGCGGCCGGCAGGTCGGTCAGGTCGGTCACGTCGAGCCGGACGGCGGGCACGTCGACCGTCCGCTGCACCGGTTCGCCGTCGACGTCGTCGAACACGGTGCGCAGGGCGGGATGGTGCGCCACCAGCCGGTCCAGGGCGTCCCGCAGGGTGTCCACGGACAGCGGTCCGGTCAGCCGCAGCACCGCCGGCACGTGGTAGGCCGGGCTGTCCGGTTGGAACTGGTGCAGGAACCACAGGCGGCGCTGCGCGAAGGAGACCGGGGCCGGGGCGTCCGGGTCCGACGGGTGTCCGTCGGCCGCGAACAGCCGTGGGCCGTCGGTGGTCGCCGCGTCGTCGGGCAGGGGGTCGGCCGTCGTGTCGTTGGCGAGGAACTCGGCCCCGGCCGCCAGCCGGCTGGCCAGCCGGGCCCGGACCGCGTCGGAAGGTGTTCGGCGCACGGTACCGCTTTCTGCTGGGACGGGCGGGACGGTCAGCTCACCGGCGACGGCGCCGGTCCCGGAGGGTTCACCGCCTCGAACTGGCTCGCCCGGCGCAACCGGTCGAGCAGCTCCGGCTGGGCGGCGCTGCCGCCGGAGTGGCGCAGCTGGTCGGCCAGGACGCCGTTGAAGGCGCGGACGAAGTCCTTGACCTGCTCGCCGGACATCCCCTTGCGCTGGAGGTAGAAGGTGCTCCACTGCTCGAACCCGAACTGCGGCAGCCAGACGGAGCTGGTCACGTCGACGAAGAGGTCGTCGATGATCTGGGCGGCGGTGGACCAGTCCATCGTCTGGTGGCTCCAGTTGAACGCCTCGCCCTTGATGCCCAGCTCGTCCCGGCGCTGGTAGATCGGGGTGACCGGGTCGCAGTACCACAGCTGGGCCCGGAAGTAGTCCGGCCGGCCCTGGTCGAGCAGGTCCACGGTCTCGGCGACGGTCTCCTCCGTCTCGCCGGGGAAGCCGACGATCAGCGAGGCGTACGTCGAGATGCCGTGTTCGTTGAAGGCCCCGAGCGCGTCGATGTAGTCCGCCCGGCGGGCGGTCTTGTTCATCTGCTTGAGCAGCATGTCGCTGCCCGACTCGATGCCCAGGAAGACGCCCTCGCAGCCGGCTTCCTTCATCAGCTCGATGGTCGCGCGGTCGCCGTGGTCACTGCGGTAGAAGCAGTTCCACTTGAACCCGTAGTCCTTGTCGATCATCATCCGGAGGATGTCCCGGAACCGGTTCTTGGGGACGTTGAAGGTGTCGTCGATGAACGTCACGGTGTTGACCGAGGGCAGCTTGCGGATGTTGTCCAGCTCCCGCTCGACGTGCGCCACGTCGAGGTAGGTGTACTTGCCGGCCCGCTGGGGGAAGCCGCAGAAGGCGCAGGAGAACGGGCAGGACTTCGCCGTCCGGGTGGTGACGAACTCGTTGAACGCGTCGGGGCCGAAGACCTGGTAGTCGACCAGTTCGTGCAGCGGGTTCGACTCGATCTCGGTGCGGGTGTGGACGAAGTCGCCGTCCGAGCGGTAGGCCAGGTTCGGCACGTCCCCGGGGTCGGTGCCGGAGCGCAGCGCCAGCGCCAGCCGGGCCAGGGTCAGCTCGCCCTCCCGGCCGGTGACGTAGTAGTCGGCGCCGAGGTAGTCCATCAACGCGTCCAGGTCGGGGCGCTTGAGCGCGGCCACCTGGTTGGTGATGAACGGCCCGCCGACCACGATGGACACCTTCGGGTTGTGTCGGCGGACGAACTCGACGATCTCGATGATCGGCTGCGGCGAGACGTACAGGGTCGTGGTGATCGCCACGAGGCGGACGTCGCCGTCCAGCTTCTCCCGCAACTGCTCCCGCTCGTGCTGGAACAGGTTGACGAAGTCGACGCTCAACCCCCGGCGGGCCAGGAAGCTGCCCAGCACGGTGACCACCGGCCAGAGGAAGTCCGCGTTGTGGAAGTACGGCTTCGGCGCGCCCGGCGGGCTCTCGCGCAGGTGACTCAGCGCGTCCAGCGCGCGCAGCGGTCGCCCGTCGAGGTCGATGTACGCCAGGCGCAGGTCGCGGAAGGCGCCGGAGTCGGCCCCCATGAGGCGCACGTCGCTGACGTAGCTGGCGAAGTCGACGTCGTTGAAACCGACGATCAGGCAGTCTGTCATGTGCCGCTCCGTTCCGGACAAAGAGACCGGGGACCTCGTCGCCCGCTGCCGGGCCCGTCGAGTTGGCGCACCGGGGCGCTACCGGGAATCGGCCGCCAGGTCGGCGGCGATGGCCCGCACCACCCCGGCGGGGTCGGTGATGTGGAAGAAGTGGTCGCCGCGCACGCTGTGGCCGCGGTACCCGCGGGAGGTCATCCGCTGCCACCCGGCCATCGCCTCGGTCGTGGCGATCGGGTCCTCGGTGCCCGCGAAGCCGAGGATCGGCACGTCGACCGGGCCGTGCGCGGCGTCGGCGTAGCGGTCGATCCAGCCGAAGTCTGCCCGCAGCACCGGGACGAGCAGGGCGGCCAGCGCCGGGTGGTCCAGGATCTCGGCCGGGGTGCCGCCCATCCCGACGACCTCGCGCAGGAACTCCTCGTCGTCGAGGCCGAGCAGCCGGCGGGCGAGTTCCGGGAGGTCGTCCGGGGGGCGGGACCCGCCGACGACGAGCCGCCGGGGCAGCGGGGCGCCGCGGCGCTGGAGTTCCGCCACGACGGCGTGCCCGACGAGGGCGCCGAAGCTGTGGCCGTACAGCGCGTACGGCCGGGTCTCGTCGGCCAGCACGTCGGCGACCTCGGCGACGTCGAAGACGGGCGGCTCGTCGATCCGGCTCTCCCGGCCGGGCGGCTGCAGGGGGCGTACCGCGATGCCCGGCGCCGCGGCCGGGATCCAGGCCCGGTAGGCGGTCGCCCCCGCCCCCGAGTGCGGCAGGCAGTACAACGCCACCGGCGCCTCCGGGGTGTCCGGGAAGAGGAACCACCGTGGTCGTCGGTCCGCCGAGTAGTGGACAGTCACCATTGATCCTTCCGCGGAGACTCAGTTGACGACGGCGACCGCGCCGCCGTCGACGCGGTGGTTGGCCCCGTTGACGAAGCCCGCGAGGGGGCTGGCGAGGAAGACGACCAGCGCCGCCACGTCGTCGGGTGTGCCGAGCCGGCCGGTGGGGTTGTCGATCGACCCGGCGAGGACGCGCTGCTCGATGTCGGACCAGTCGGTGCCCCAGCCCTGGTCGGCGGCGAGACCGCGGACGTACGCCTCGACCCGGGGGGTGACGACGATGCCGGGACTGACGGTGTTGACGGTGATGCCGGTGCGGTCCAACGCCCGGGCCAGCCCCGTCGTGAGGTTGACCAGTCCCGCCTTGGTCGTCGAGTACGCCACCGAGCCGACCTGCGGCTGGGTGGCGGCGCCGCTGGCGATCTGGATCAGCCGGCCCCAGCCCCGGCGACGCATGCCGGGGACCAGCGCCTGGGCGAGGCGGGCCGGCGCCACCACGTTGAGCTCGTGCAGCCGCCGCCAGTCCTCGTCCGTGGTGTCGTCCCACGGCCGGTCCAGGCCGGTGGCGGCGCAGTTGACCAGGATGTCGACGCCGCCGAGGTAGCGCTCGGCCGCGACCGCCAGTCGGTGCGGGCCGTCGGCGTCGAGCAGGTCCGCCACGATCGGTTCCGCGGCGCCGCCCCGGGCCCGGATGCCCTGGGCCACGGACTCCGCGGCGGGCACGGAGCGCCCGTGCACGACGACCGTCACTCCCTCGTCGGCGAGCATCTCGGCGATCCGCGCTCCGATGCCGGACGACGATCCGGTGACGAGCGCCCGCCGACCGTCCAATCCAAGATCCACTGGTTCCCCCCGTGACATGGTTCGAACGCCGCACCCGGCGCGGGGCGGCCCCTTACCCGGACCTGACGATCCGCCCGCGGCGGCCAGCTCAGCCGCGCCGGCGCCGTCCCGGCGAGCGGGCGCTCGACGCACCGCGGCAGGCGGTCGTCCGCCGCCCACGGTCGCGGTGCTCACACACCCGGTCGACAGGCCGGATCAGCACTTGGATGTCCCCGTTCCCCCGTGTTCTCCCTGCCCCAGCGGTGTCGCCGCCACGGCGGGTACGACACCGGCGTCCCGACCTCCCGGTAGACCACCCGGGAGCACCCCGGCGCATTTCCGCCAACCCCGTCGGGACTCGGGAAGCACATCATGGAGCCCGGACGGAGTCAATCCCTACCAATAAGTTCGGGTCGCCGACGTACGCATTAGCGCGGGCAGGTCCGGCAATTAACGATCCCTTGGTCGCCATGCATTATCGTGGCTAGCTGCAGTTCCACGGGATCGAGTGACACTGATCACGGACTCAGCCCCGGACGGCCGCCGCGCGCCTCGCGGACCGTGGAACTTCCATGTCCGAGCACGCCAAAAGTAGCTACAAAACGGGCATCGGCTGCCAAAAACTGGCGGTTCGGGTGAGGATTCGATCACGGGTGGACACATACCGGCCGGTATGCAAGGATCGAGGAAACGCTTGCAAATCGAACGAGATCATTCGGAGGCAGGCAGGCGCCAACCGATCTTGCTTGTGCCGACCCTCCGAACCCCGAGTCGGGGTTCGCGTCTTTATAACTGGCACCAGACCGTCAGCACCGCCCGTGCGAAGCCACCGCGGCAGACCGCCGCAGCGCCACTGGCCGCAACCCATAAACGTCCGTCGCAACATTATGCGCATTCACGGACGTCGCCGCCGACGTGCCCTTTTCGAGTACGACCGCGCGTCCGCCCGTCACGAGTGGGACCGGGCGCGGGACGGGGACGGGATGAGGAAAGGATCCGGGCATTCCATGGACATCGCGATCGTGGGCATGGCCTGCGCGTTTCCCGGTGCCTCCGACGCGGCCTCCTTCTGGGCCAACGTCGTCGCCGGCACCGACGCCGTGGTGGAGGTCGACCCCGGGCGGTGGGACGCGGACCGCTACTACTCGGCGGACGATCCCCGCCCGGGGGAGAAGAGCCCGTCCCGTTGGGGCGGCTTCCTGGCACCCGTACCGTTCGACCCGGTGGCCCACGGCGTACCGCCCGCCGCACTCGGGAGCATCGATCCCGCACAACTGCTCGCCCTGGTCGTCGCCGAGCGGGCACTGGCCGACGCCGGCTACGCCGACCGCCCCTTCCCCCGGGCGCAGACCTCGGTGATCTTCGGGGCCGAGCCCGGCGCCGACCTCGCGACGGCGTACGGGATGCGGGCGCTGCTGCCGACGTACTTCGCCGAGCCGCCCGCCGCGCTCGACGCCCACCTGCCCCGCCTGACCGAGGACTCCTTCCCCGGCATCCTGGGCAACGTCATCGCGGGCCGCATCGCCAACCGGCTCGACCTGGGCGGGGTCAACTACACCGTCGACGCGGCCTGCGCGTCCTCGCTGGCGGCGGTCGACCTGGCCTGCAAGGAGCTCGCCGTCGGCACGAGCGACATGGTGCTGTGCGGCGCGGTGGACGTACACAACGCGGTGCACGACTACCTGCTCTTCGGTTCGGTGCAGGCACTGTCGCCCACCGGGCGGTGCCGCACCTTCGACCAGTCCGCCGACGGCATCGTGATCAGCGAGGGCGTCGCCTGTCTCGTGCTCAAGCGGCTGGCCGACGCGGAACGCGACGGCGACCGGATCCACGCGGTGATCGCCGGCGTGGGCGGCGCCAGCGACGGCCGCGGCATGGGCCTCACCGCCCCCCGGGCGCAGGGCCAGCGGCACGCGGTCGAGCGGGCCCTGCGGGCGGCGGGCGTCGCACCCGGGGAGATCGGCCTGGTCGAGGCGCACGGCACGGGCACCGTCGTCGGTGACCGCACCGAGCTGTCCGCCCTGTCCGAGGTGTTCGCCGCCGACGGGGCCGGGCCGGGCACCTGCTCGCTGGGCTCGGTCAAGTCGCTGATCGGGCACACCAAGTGCGCCGCCGGCATGGCGGGCCTGATCAAGGCCGTCCGGGCGGTACAGACCGGGGTCCGCCCGCCGACCGGGCACCTCACCCGGCCCAACTCCTACTGGGACGCCACGGCCAGCCCGTTCGCCTTCGACGGCGCGGCCCGCCCCTGGCTCGCTCCCCCGGCCCGCCGCGCCGCCGGCGTCAGCGCCTTCGGCTTCGGCGGCACCAACTTCCACGCCGTGGTCCGGGCCCACCCCAGCACCGCCGACCCCGACCAGGCGTGGGAACGCTGGCCGGCCGAGCTCTTCCTGCTCCGCGCGGCCGACGAGCAGTCGACCGGGGAGGCGGCACGGGCCCTGTCCGCCCTGGCCGCCGACGCGCCGCCCGGGGACGGGGCGCTGCACGCTCTCGCGCTGGAGTGGTTCGGCCGCACCCGCGACGACGCCCGGCCGGTCCGGGCCGCCGTCGTGGCCGGCAGCCTCGACCAGCTGCGGGAGCGGTTGCGGCTGGCCGCCACGGGCACCGCCGACCCCGGGGCCGGGGTCTACCTGGCCGACCCCGGCCCGGCGGAGCCGCCCGTCGTGGCGCTGGTCTTCCCCGGGCAGGGCAGTCAACGCCCCGGCATGCTGGCCGACCTCTTCGCGGCCTTCCCCGCCATGCGGACCGACCTGTACGACGACCCGGCGCTGGCCGCGGTGATGTTCCCACCCACCTCGTTCGACGAGGCGACGGCGGCGGCCCGGGCGGCCACGCTCGCCGACACGCGCCACGCCCAACCCGCCCTCGGGGTCGCCGAGCTGGCCCTGCTGGAGCTGCTCGGCTCCCTCGGGGTCCGGCCCGACCTGCTCGGCGGGCACAGCTACGGCGAACTCGTCGCCCTGCACGCCGCCGGCGTCCTGTCCCGCCCGGACCTGCTGCGGCTGACCGCCGCCCGGGCCGCCGCGATGCACGCGGCCGGCGGGCGGGGCGGCGCCATGGCGGCCGTCGCCGCGAGCGCCGACGAGGTCGCCGCCGCCCTCGCCGGGGCCAGCCTCGACGACGCCGTGGTGATCGCCAACCACAACGCCCCGGAGCAGGTGGTGATCGCCGGCCCCGAGGCGGCGGTGGCGACCGCGGTGACCGGGCTGCGCGCCCAGGGCCGGTCCGCCACCACGCTCGGCGTCTCATGCGCCTTCCACAGCCCGGCGATGGCCGACGCCACCGCGGAGTTCGCCGCCGTCCTCGCCGACTGCCCGGTGCAGCCGCCACAGCGGCCGGTCTGGGCGAACGCCTCCGGCCAGCGCTACCCGGACGCACCGGACGACATCCGCCGGCTCCTCGCCGGGCAGCTCGCCGCCCCGGTGCGGTTCCTGACCCAGATCGAGGACATGTACGCCGCCGGGGCCCGGGTCTTCGTCGAGGTGGGCCCCGGACGGGTGCTCAGCCGGATGGTCGGCCGGATCCTCGGCGACCGACCGCACCGGGCGGTCAGCTGCGACGTGCCGAACGAACCGGGGCTGCCCCGCCTGCTGCACGCCCTGGCGGAGCTGGCCGTCGCGGGGGTGCCGGTGGACCCGGCCCGCCTCTTCGCCGGCCCACGGGCCACCTCGGCCGCCGCCCCCGCCGCCACCGGGTGGACGGTCGACGGGCACCTGGTGCGGGGCCCGGACGGCAAGCCGGTGCCGAACGGCCTGCGCCCCGCCGACGAGGCGCCCCGGCTGGCGGCGGACAGCGCCGGCAGCGGGGATCCGCGCGAGACGGCGGTGCTGGAGTTCCTGCGCAACAGCCGGGAGCTGGTCGACGCCCAGCGCGAGATCGTGCTCGGCTACCTGGACCGGGAGCCCCGGCCGCGGCGGTCCGCACCGGACCCGACGCCGGTCGCCGTGGCGTCCACCGAGCCCGCCCGCGCCGAGGTGGCCGACGCCGGCCCGACCACCGTCCTCGGCCTCGCCGTCGACCTGTTGAGCGAGCGGACGGGCTATCCCGCGCAGATGCTCGCCCCCACCATCGACCTGGAAGCCGACCTCGGCATCGACTCGATCAAGCGGACGGAGCTGGCCGAGACGCTGCTGCGCCGGTTGGCGGTGCCGCGACCGGAGACGCGCGTGTCGACCCTCGTCGGCGCCCGTACGATCGCCGACCTGGTGGCGCTGCTTCCCCCGCTCGACCCGGCGGCGACCGGCCCGGCCGCGACACCGGGCGACGTCCCGGGGCCGGCCGACACCCGGACCGCCGGCCGGGCCACGCACGACCCGGAGACGGCCGGACGGTCCACGCCGGACGCCGGGACGCCCACCGGGCCCGCCCCGGGCCGGGCGCCGGACCGGTACGTCCCCGCCCTCCAGCCGCTGCCCGCGCCGCCCCGCGCCGCCGCCGACCTCTCCGGACGCGTCGCGACGGTCGCCGGCGGCGCGCCCGACCTGGCGGACGCGCTGCGCCGCCGGTTGACCCGCTCCGGGGTCTCCACTGCCGACGCCGCGACCCCGCCGCGTGAGCTCGACATGGCGATCCTGCTGCCGGTGACGGACGCCGCCGGCGAGCCGGCCCTGCCGGCGGCCTACGACCGGCTCCGCGCGCTGCTCACCGCGGGGGTGCCGGACATCACCGTGGTCACCACGATGGGCGGCCACTTCGCGCCCCTCGACTCGGAGACCGCCCCGGCCGGGCAGCACGCCGCGCTGGCCGGGATCGGCTTCGCCGGGCTGGTCCGCACCGTGGCCCACGAGTATCCGGAAACCCGGGTCCGCCTGCTGGACGTGGACCCCCAGGGCGGCGCGGAGGCGGTCGCCGAGCGGATCGTCGACGAGGTGGCCGGTGGGACGCCCCGGGGGGTGGTCGGCCTGCCCGACGGATCCCGGGTGACCCGCCGCTACGTCCGGCAGGACCTCCCCGCCGGGTCCGAGACGCTGGACCTGGACTCCGACTCGGTGGTGCTGGTCACCGGCGGCGGGCGGGGCATCACCGCCCGGACGGCGGTGGCGCTCGCCGAGCGGTACGGCTGCCACCTGGAGATCGTCGGGCGTACCGCCCCGCCGGAGGGCGCGGAGGACGCCGCCACGGCCGGCCTGACGGACCCGGCCGAGCTGCGCCGCGCCCTGCTCGCGGCCGGCATCACCGGCACGCCGGCCGAGGTGGAGCGCCGGTTGCGGGCCCTGCTCGCCGGGCGCGAGCTGCGTGCCGTCCTCGACCGGCTCGAGGCGCACGCCGCGTCCGTGCGGTACCACCGGTTCGACATCCGCGACGACGCCCGCCTGACCACCACCGTCGACGAGGTCTACCGCCGGCACGGCCGGATCGACGTCGTCGTGCACGGCGCCGGGACGCTCGACGACCGGCTCATCCGGGACAAGGACCAGGCCGCCTTCACCGCCGTCTACGACGCCAAGGTGCGCAGCGCCCGGGTCCTGCTGGACGCGCTGAAGCCGGACCTGCGCCTGCTGCTGTTCTTCTCCAGCGTCTCCGGGGTGTTCGGCAACCGGGGGCAGGCCGACTACGCGGCCGCGAACGACGCGCTGGACACCCTGGCGCTGGCCGCCGCCGACCGCTTCACCGGCCGCACCCTCGCCGTGGCGTGGGGCCCGTGGGCCGCCGCCGGCGGCGGCATGGTCTCCGCCGAGCTGGAACGGGAGTACGCGCGCCGCGGCATCGCGGTGATCGACCCGGAGGCGGGCGTCGAGGCGCTGATGCGCGAGATCGCCGAGGGCCCGCGGGACGCGCACCAGGTGCTGTACGTGGCCGGCGACCCGGCCCCGTTCCGGCCCGCCGGGTTCGATGACTGAGCCGGCCCGGTCGCCGTACCCCCGCCGGTCGGGACCGGCCGTCCTGCGCCTGGCGGCATCCTCCCCGGCGGAACTCGCGGACCGGCTCCGGGCGGTGGCCCGGGGCGGGAGCCGCCCGACGGAGCCGGACGACCCCGGCCTGCCGTGCCGGCTGGCCCTGCTGACCCCGACCCCGGACCGGCTCGCCCTCGCCCAGGAACTCGTGCTGCGGGAACGGTCGTGGGCCGGCCCGGCCGACCTCTGGTACACCACCGATCCGGTGCTGCGGCCGGGCCGCCCCGGCCGGGTGGCGTTCCTCTTCCCGGGCCTGTCCGCGCACGACCGGCCACCGCTCGACGACGTGGCCGGGGCGTTCGGCCTGCCCGGCTACCAGCCGGACCGCACCGGAACGGTGGGCGGCCGGACGTGGGACCTGCTGCACACCGGGCGCCTGCTGGACGGCGCGCTGCGGCGGATGGGCATCCGGCCCGATCTCGTCGCCGGCCACAGCGCCGGCGAGTGGAGCGCCCTGTTCTCCGCCGGCAGGTGGGCGGCGGAGGCGTTCGACGAGTTCGCCCGGCGGATGGGGCCGGACGCCTACCAGCTGCCCGACGTGGCGTTCGCGGTGGTGGGCTGCCCGGTGGTCGAGGCGAGACGGCTCATCGACGGGGTGGCCGACGTGGTCATCTCCCACGACAACAGTCCCCGGCAGACGGTGCTCTGCGGCACCGACGCGGCGATCCACACCGCGTTCGCCCGGATCGCCGACCCCTCGGTGCCCCGGACGGTGCTGCCGTTCCGGTCCGGCTTCCACAGCCCGATGCTGGCGCCCTACCTCGACCCGGTGGCCGCCATCCTCCGGGCCGTCCCGCTGCGGGCCGCGACGGTGCCGGTCTGGTCGGCGACCACGGTGGACCGCTACCCGGACGACGAGCCGGCGCTGGGTCGGCTCCTGGTCCGGCACCTGGTCTCGCCGGTCCGCTTCCGGGAACTGGTGCAGCGCCTCCACGACGAGGGCACCCGGGTCTTCGTGCAGGTCGGCCACGGCAGCCTCGCCGCCTTCGTCCGCGACACGTTGCACGGCCAGCGGCACGTCGTCGTGAGCGCCTCGGAGGGGCGCCCCGACGGGCTGGCGGCGCTGGCCCGGCTCGCCGCGGCGCTGTGGGTGCAGGGCCTGCGACCGGACTTCGCCGCGCTGCCCGGCGCCGACGACGCCCACCCCACCGGCCCACCGGCACCGGGTGCCGTCGACGACCCGGTGCTCGCGGCGTTCCAGGCCGTCCTCGACGAGGTCGCCCACGCCAGCCGCGAGGTGCTCGGCGGCTGGCAGCACCGGACCCGGGATGACAGGGTGAGTCCATGACGGAACGAGAGCTTCCCGCGCTGACCCGCGCCGAGCAGGAGCTGGTGGACCGCTACCTGCGCATCGTCGACCTGGTCGCCCGTCTCAATCCGGCCCGGGACAGCGGCCACTTCGACGTGCGGGGATGCGTGCTGGCCGCGCAGGCGCTGATGGCGGAGGCCAAGGCGATCGGCGTGACGGCGGAGACCATGCTCGAACGCGGCGAGGACGAGCTGCACGTCGCCACGCTGGCCCGGGCGATGCGCGCCCTGGACGGCGAACGGCGCATCGCCCGGCTGCGGCTGCCCCCGAACTGAACGTCGCACACCCAGGGAGGGCAGGTTGCACGGTAGTGGGCAGCGGCTGGCCGTGGTCACCGGCGCGGCCAGCGGGATCGGCGCGGCGCTGGCGCGGCGGCTGGTGGACGACGGGTGGCGCGTGATCGGCTGGGACCGTCGCCCGTGCGACGCGGACGGCGTGACGGGGCGGCAGGTAGACGTACGCGACTACGACCAGGTGGCCGCGGCGGCGGCCGAGGTCGAGCGGGCCGACCTGCTGGTCAACAGCGCCGGCATCGGCGGGCGCGGGTTCGCCAGCGAACTGGCGCCGGCGGCGTGGGAGCGGGTCATCGGGGTCAACCTGACCGGGACGTACTACTGCTGCCGGGCGATGTTCCCGGCGTTGCGGCGGGCCGGCGGGCTGGTCGTCAACATCGCCTCCGTGGCGGCACACCTGGCGATGGTGGAGGGGGCCGCGTACTGCTCCTCGAAGGCCGGTGTCGCCATGCTGACCGAGGTGCTCGGGGTGGAGTGGGCCGCGCAGAACATCCGGGTCATCGCGGTCAGCCCGGGCTACGTCCGGACGCCGCTGGTGATGGACGGCATCCACCGGAACCTCCTCGACGAGGAGACCATCGTGCGGGGCACTCCGCAGCGTCGGCTGGCGGAGCCGGCCGAGGTGGCGGAGCTGATCCGGGCACTGGCCGCGGACGAGCTGCGCTACCTGACCGCCACCACCGTGCGCTTCGACGGCGGGTGGACCGCGAGCGGGGGCTACCAGCCGCACCTCGCGGGGGACCTGCTGCCTGCGCTGGGCGACCCGCCGCCCACCCCGGACAGGGCCGGCGCGACAGCGCGGGACTGACCGGGGCAGGTCTACGCGACCGGCGCGGGACTGGCCCGGGGATCGGCGCTGCACGAGCGGGACTGACCGGACAGAGCCGGCGAGGCAGGGCCGGCGGCCGGTCTGACCGGGCGGGGTCGACGGGCCGGTGGCGCCGTCGACCCCGGACGGGTCAGCTCAGCTGGCCGCCATCGCCACCGCGCTCTTCTTCCGGCTGCGCAGGATCGTGTCGACCAGCCCGTAGGCCACCGCGTCGTCGGCCGTGAGGATCTTGTTCCGCTCGATGTCGCGGGAGACCTCCTCCTGGGGGCGGCCGGAGTACTGGGCCAGCATCTCCTCCATCTGGGTGCGCATCCGCATGATCTCCCGGGCCTGGATCTCCAGGTCGGTGCCCTGACCCTGGACGCCCTCGATGGCGGGCTGGTGGATCAGGATCCGCGAGTGCGGAAGCGCCATCCGCTTGCCCGGGGTGCCCGCCGCCAACAGGATCGCGGCGGAGGACGCCGCCTGCCCCAGACAGACGGTCTGCACGTCCGGGCGGACGTAACGCATGGTGTCGTTGATCGCCGTCATGGCGGTGAACGAGCCGCCGGGCGAGTTGATGTACATGGTGATGTCCCGCTCGGGATCCGTCGCCTCCAACGTGATGAGCTGCGCCATCACGTCGTTGGCCGCGGCGTCGTCGACCGGTGTGCCGAGGAAGATGATCCGGTCCTCGAACATCTTGCTGTACGGGTTGGTCTCCTTCATGCCGTACGACGTCCGCTCAGCGAACGACGGCAGGACGTACCGCGCGTCCACGGACAGATTCGGCTTCCGGATCATGTTCGCCCTCTCTCCCTCGGAAATTGCTCCCCCGGCAAATTCACCCGTCGACCGGGCGACGCAGCGGAGATGATCCTCTGTCGACCCTATCCGCTTCCCGAGCGGAATGCCGCTCCCAAACAGGGGTGTTTACGCGAGCAGCAGAAGGCTCCATTGCGGACGGTCGGCGCTGCCGGCCGCGCCGCGCCCGCAACGGTTCGGGCGGCGACCGGGGGCGCCGGCGCGTCCGTGCGGCGGTGCGGTCGGTCCGGACCCCGGAGACGCCGGTCACCGAGGACGAGGGACGGCCACACAATTCGTCCGTCCAGTTCGGCGCACTTCCCTGACATGGGAATTCCGTGAGAGCACGTCGGCGAGTTACTCCGCTCCGATCGACGATGGTCAAATGCAGAAGCGGCGCCCGGCAGGCGGCGCCGATCGCCGGTGGGCCCCCGCCGGGCCCGGAGCGACGCACGCTGGCTGCCCCATCAGCCACACAGAGCCGCGCCCGGCGGCGTGCGGCGGGCTTCGCCGCTCACCGACGCACCCGAGGGGCGATCCAGACGCCGATGCCGTCGCCGTGGCACTGGTCGAGGCTGGTGGTGCTGACCTGGAGGGACACGTGTGTCGCGTCGCTGATGTCCACTCTGACCGCGCGGGTCTTCCCGAGACCGAGGGTGGTGGCGAAGACCACCTTGCGGTCGGCCAGCACGGTGAACCGGAGCGGCAGCGCTTTCGCGGAGTCGTCCGCGATCCCCACGGTCGCCTCGAGGACCGCGTACTGCCGGCTGACCACGAACGTGGCCGTGAAGTTGTCGTTCAGCCAGCACGGAGACGCCGCGAGGACGGTCTCGCGCTGCTCGCCGGCCACGAGTCGCGGCTCCTGCTCCCAGCCGTCGAAGTCGTCCACCTCGGGCATCTCCGTCAACGAGCGCACCTCTGCCTCGCCGGCCGGTGCGGCAGGCGGAGCACTCGTACCGGGCACCGGGGACGGGCTGAGCCCGGCGGTGGCCGCCGGTGTGGTGGGCTGGGGCTGCACGGCGGACGGGGCGCCCTGTACCGACGGCGCACCGCCACGGCTGCCGGTGTCGCGGGTGAGCTCGAGCGCGACCGGGAGGGCCGCCGCGACCACCGTGGCCACCGCGGCGATGACCGCGCCAACTATCGCGGGAGGAAACCACCGACGCCGTCTCGGGATCGACACGGTCCGATTATGGCAACGCCCCGCACCACGGGCTGCCCTGGACGGCGCGCGGTGCGCGGTGGAGCGGGCGCGCTCGACGAAGACGGCGGGGCGGTCGGGCAGGCGGGACGAGACCGGCGGAAGACTACGCCCACTCCCCTGCGAACAGCGGCTCGACCGGGCGATCCCGGCGTCCGATCCGCAGGTCCCCGAAGATCGTGCTCCGCGCCGCCCGCTCGACCTCCGCGTCCAGGTCGATCCGTAGCTCCTCGGAGGCGTCGTGGGCCGCGCCGACGAGGACGAGTTCGGTCCCGGGATGGTCGAGGAAGTCCGGCGGGTCGAGCGGGGCGAAACGACGGCCGTGGAACTTCCCCTGCAACTGGGCGGGCAGTTTGACCTTCTGGTCCCCGCGCAGTCCGACCCTGGGCGGGGAGGGTGCTTGCGGGTTCTTCACCGTGATGATGTAGCTCGCCTCCGGCTCGATGCTCAGCTCGTGCTGCGGCGCTCCGAGGCGCAGCGGGAGTTCGAGTTCGTACGCCAGATGGGTGTGGTCGTCGTGCCGGGCGATCACGTACGCCCCCTCCGCCACCGGCCGGGCCGGCGACTGCTCCCGTCCGCCGCGGGTCTTTGTCCGGTACGCGCGCGCCTGGAGGGCCTTGTGCAACTGCTCGGGCCGGTCCACCACCTCGTCGACGAACGCCCAGAAGCGGTCGTGCTGGTCGATTCCGGGCAGGCGCTTGCGCCCGACCACGAGCAGCCGCAGGTGTCGTCCCCGCCACGGGTGCATCACGACCAGCAGCCGCTGCACCTCCTCCAGCGAGTCGACGTGCTCCTCCTCCACGCGTGGCCGGTAGAGGAAGTAGATGTCCCCGTCTTCAAGCACCTCCGCCATCCGTGCCGGGTACCCGCAACCACGGCCGGGCAACGCCGGCTCCGCGCACAAGCCTCCGCACCGGTCCTTCGCAGGAACAGGGGTGCGGAGACCAGACCATCAGGTAGGCGAGTACGGACCGGCAAGGCCATGCCGAGTCGCCCAACCGCATCCAGAGCAGTGATCCACCGGTTTGCGGCGGACCGGCCAGGGTAGGCCCGGACAGCGGGTTGCCGGGACGAGGAGACGTGGATGCAACGCGGATGGCCGGCGGTCCAGCTCAGCCTGATCACGGGAGGCCTCTTCCATGGTCCAGAGGTTGCGCCCAGGCGTTTGGCGGATCTCCGAACATTCTCGCGTCTCCACCGCAGAGCTCTTCTTCGACGTGGTGTTCGTCTTCGCGTTCATTCAGGTCACCACGCTGATGACCGCCGACAAGGGTGGGCTCGGTGTCGTGCACGGGCTGCTTGTCCTGGCCCTGCTCTGGTGGTTGTGGTCGCTCTTCGCCTGGCTGAGCAACCGGGTACGGGGAAACTTCGGCCTGGCCAGGCTCACCCTGCTGGCGACAACGCCGGTGTTGTTCGTGCTGGCGGCTGTCACGCTGGACGCGTTCAGGGGCGTTCCCGGCGGCGTGGCAGCCCCTGTCGGGTTCGTTGGCTGCTACGCCACGGTCCGGCTTCTGTACCTGGGACTACGCTGGTACGCCACGCCGAGCCTGCGGGGCCACGAGATCGTGTCGCTCACCGTGCCGGCGCTCGCCGCCATCGGCCTACTGCTCAGCGCCGCGTTGCTGCCGCTGGGCGGGCTCGGCAGCACGACAACGCTGGCCGGCCAGATAGCCCTGTGGGTACTGGCCATCAGCATCGACTACGGCGCCGGGATGGCGCTGCCCGTGCGTCGGCAGATCTTCTCCGCCCGGCACTGGACCGAGCGACACAACCTGATCATCATCCTGGCCTTGGGCGAGGTGCTGGTGTCGATCGGTGTCACCGGCAGCTACCTGCACGCCACAGCGAGCTTCCTCATCGCCTCGGCGCTCGCCGCCGTCATCGCCTGCTCCCTCGAATGGATCTACTTCGACCTCTCCGCGCTCGTCGGAGAGCACGCACTGCGCACCGCCGACCCGCTCCACCGGGTACGACTCGCCCGGGACGCCTACACCTACCTGCACCTACCCATGATCGCAGGGATCATCCTGCTCTCCCTCGGACTGAAACACACGCCCGGCCTCATCGAGAGCGCCAACTCATACAACCGCGGCGATCCGCTCGACCGGACCGGCCGGTACGCGATGTACGGCGGCGTCGCCCTGTTCCTGCTCGCCCACGCCGCGTTCCACGGGCGGCTCGGTCACGGCATCCTCATCGTCATCTGGCCCCGACTCGCCGCCGCCGCACTCCTGTTGGCCCTACTGCCGGTCACCGCCTGGCTGCCCGCTCTGCAGGCCCTGGCCTGCCTCGCCGGGGTCTGCCTGGTGACGGCTGTCACCGAGTTCCTGATCAGTCGCCGGCACCGGTGGCGACTGCGCCAGACGCTCTTCGAGGAGGCGGAGGGCGAACCCACAGCCAGAGGCAACAGCGACTCGGGCGGAGGGGCTGTCCCGTAGGAGCTGACGCGGGCCGCCACCGGAACGCGTCGCTGACCATCAGCCGATGCGTCGAAGATGCTTGACAGACCTCGACGCGGCCTGGCTTGAATGCGCCTCCATGATCTACGTCCACGTAGAGGTGACCCGGAAGTGCCAGCGGTCGACCACAGACAGGCTCGGTCATCTGTTCGATGCCTGACGTAGGGGCCACCAAAAGGAGTCAGGGCTGGTCTGCACGACCGGCCCTGAGGGTGTTACTGCTGGTGCGCCGCCAGGGACTCGAACCCCGAACCACCGACCTGAACCGCACGAAGGCAGGTCATCACATCACTCGACGTAGGTAGGCGGGAGGTAGAACCACCCCACAGCCGGTGCCTCGTCGTAGGTAGTCCGCGAGTCCCACGCCCGAGCCCACGCCTCGCGGTCGCCGTCGCCCTGCGCGAACGCAGTCAGCTGGCGATGCTCCCCCCAGACCCGCGCCGCCTGTTCCGCGGTGATCTCATGCAGAACCAATACTCGCGGCTCCGACGCCTGGGCTCCGGTGATCCACTCGGGCACCGCCGCAAACCAGTACTCGTGGCCCTCGTAGAGCGCCAACCCGTCCAAGGGGCCGTCGTAGAAGTCCAAGACGCCAACGACCTGCACCCCAACCACCTCGGGTAGGCCGTTCAGCACGGCGGAGTCAAGATGCACTCCCGCACGCTAGCCAGCCAACTCCGCCCCCGCCATCCCATATGCTCGATACGACCACCAGCCAAATTCGATCACGACCCTGGGGTCAAACATCCTGCGACGCCGTTTCGTCAACCATCATGCGAGACCAGGCATCGCCGGCTGCCGGCCCACCAGAGGGACGCGGGTTCGATGTTGCCGACTACGACGATGAGCAACATGATCTGCCGGTGAGCGTGGACATGTTCTGGCGGCGAGTAGACCCTGGGGTCGTACAGGGCCTTGAACCAGCAGAACTGCGGACGCTTGTTCCGTACTGGTACGACGACCGCTTCCAACAGGAGACCACGGCTCGGATCACTGTCGGTGCGGAAGACACCGGCGCGCTGATCGGTGAGCTGCTTCGCCTTGGCGCTGGAGATGGTCCCGATGCCTATGGTGCCTGGCTCGCGGTCGATGGCGCCGACGGGTTGGGTGGGGACCACATGGTCGGCGTCCTCACGCCAGAGGAGGTCGCAAAAGCGACCGAGTTCCTCTCCCGCGCCGAGCCGGCGGCCTTGATGCAGCAGTTGCGGCCCAAACTCGCCGTTGCAGCTCGTGAGATGGGCTACAAGCGCGCCTTCGACGACGAATGGGCTCAGACGGTCGTGGCGGATACGCAGGATCTGACAGAGTTGTTCCGGTTAGCCGGAGCAGCAGGTGAAGCCGTCATCGTGGCGATGGTGGCCTGATCAGTTGAACCCGCCCCGTCAACCATCATGCGAGACCAGGCATCGCCAGCAGCCGGCCGGCCTGGATTGTGCTGGTGGAGCCGACTCCGCGTCTCAGACGGTGACAGGCACGCCCTCTTCGAGGTAGGGCGGAACGGGCCTGACTCCGGGCCTGCATGCTGGCTCGGAGCCGTCGAGCGAGTCGCGCCGCCGGCGGGTTCTGACGATGCCGGCCGTTGTGGTCCAAGCGCTCAAGCGTCACCGGAACGTCCAGGAGCATGAGCGCGGTCTCGCCGATGAGGATCGGCACGAGACAGGGCTGGTCTTCACGACCGCCACCGGTCGCCATGTCGAACCGCGCGATCTGAACACTGCCTTCGGCCGGTTGATCGTCCGAGCCGGTGTCCGGCCAATTCGCTTTCATGACCTGCGACACACCTGCGCGACTCCGCTTCTGGCCGCAGGCGTGTCGCCGCGAGTTGTCATGGACATTCTCGGCCACTCGCAGATCGCGGTGACGATGAACATCTACGGGCATGTGATGCCGGCCATGCAGCAGGAGGCGGCGGGTCACATGGACGTGGCGCTCAGCGAGCCGCAGGCGGGGTGATGACGGTGACGAGTGACACCGCTGCTGTCGACGTTGCTGTCACTCGCCCCGAAACGACATCTGGGCACCCACCTGTGAGGGTGGATGCCCAGATGATTGCTGGTGCGCCGCCAGGGACTCGAACCCCGAACCCGCGGATTAAGAGCTTGATCTTGGTCGAACCATCCGGTCCAACCGGGTAGGGCGAGTCCATCTGTACGCGGTCATGGCCCGATTCGCTCGAGTCGGCGTCCCAGGCAGTCCACCCGGCCACGGCCCCGTCCATGGCGCCCGAGCATCCGTCGAGCACCAATGCGCGCCCGTAGGTGGGCGCTACGATGACGCCCGCACTCGCGGCTCGCGGCGCGGGGACGAACGTCTACATCGCCGAATCCCGATGGGCGGCGGTATTGGCCCCGTCAACGTTGTTGCTGTACCTGCTCTTGTGATCGAAACTTGCCGACGATCTAGAGGGTGCTGGTAACCCCTGATCGGCACGAGCGGGACGGCCACGTGAGAGGGCGTCGCCGGCCGCCCCGGCGCTTCCCTGCCATCGCAAGCCGCGGCGCTATCTCCGATCTACCCGTCGTTCTGCTCCTGCCCGGACTGGGTCAGACCGTCGACCAACTCTGCCGCCACCTGCTCCGGCTCGGCCAGGCAACGCCAAGCGGGCACGCGACGGACAGGTGTGGCACCACTGATGACATCGAGCCGGGCGAGTACCCGGCGTAGTCCCCGGCCGGCGGGATCGCCCGCCGGATCGTCGACGACGACGGCCAGCTCGGCATCCCCGCGCCCCACCACAAGGTCGACAGCCCGCCCGGCCACGGCTACGTCGCGTCGCACGGTGAGACCGGCACCCCGAAGTGCCAGGTGCAATCGATCCACTGGCACGGTCGCGGTACCCGGTTGAGCATCGGCGACGTCACGGACCAACGCCAAGGCGGTCAGCAGGCCGCGTTGACCCGACCACCACGACCGATCACCGACCACGACGAGCTGGGATCGCGCCCTAGTGATGGCGACGTTCCACAAGTTGGTTTCGTGTACCAGCCAGCCCCGGGTGCGGTCGGGAATGCCATGGGCCCCGACCGGTGAGACGACCATGATGTCCTGTTCGCTGCCCTGGAACTTGTGAATCGTCGCGCAGAGCAGGTTGTCCGTGAGGCCGGCGTCGCGTAGGGCCGCGGCCAGGCGACGCTGGTGCGCAGCGAGCGGCGTGACCACCCCGATCGAGACATCGGGATACGCCGTCCGCAGGTCCGTCACCTCGGCGACGACCGCGTCGATTTCGACCTGGTTAAACCCGGACCCGGTTGTACCACGGCTGAACTGTCCGGGCACGTGACGCCAACGCACCGCTGGATCGGCCGTAGCGGCCAGCCGGGCAGGATCCGTCAGCACGGTGAGCCGACCCTGATAGACCTCCCGGTTCGGCACCTCCACGATGTCCGGGTGGCACCGGTAATGCTCGTCAAGGAGGTACGTCGCGCCCGCAGCGGTAGCGAACGCGTCGTACGCGGAATGGGCGATGTAGGTCAGCCGGCGGGCGGTGAGCCATCCGGTGCTCAGGTCCGCTCGGGCCCGTTCCGTGACGTCGTCGGCCTCAGGCAGGTCCACGACGGGTGCGAGCTGACGCGGATCACCGATGAGCAGTGCACGCTTGGCGCGATAGAGCATGGGCAGGATCGCGGGAATCGTGCACTGCGCCGCCTCGTCGATCACCACGAGGTCGTACAACGCAGGGCTTCTCTTCAACCGCCGGGCGGACAGGGCGGTCACCGCCCAGCCCGGCAGCACCCGGAGCAGCTCCGGGAAGTAGGCCCAACTGTCCGACTGTGGCTTGGCCATCTCGTCGGCTCGGTCCTGCAGCAAGCGTGCTCCCGCAGCCACCCTCCGGGCGATCTGGGCCCGCAACAGGTCGATGCTGACCGCGGGTCGTTCGGTCCCGATCAGGTCGACCAGTCGCCGCCAGGAAGCTTCGGCGTCGGGCAGCTGCATGAGAAGCCGCTGGCATTCCCGCCAGCGCAGCTCGAGCACCGCCCGCTCGGCGAGCACCTCGACAGCGTTCCGATCGACGACCTGATACGACCGCAGCCGCCACCGGTACCACCAACCGAACCACCTGCTTGCGAGCGCCCGGTCGGTCAGCTGGACGAGGTGTGCCAGCGCCGTGTCGTCGGCGGGCAGCGGTGCCGCACCAACGCCTGGGGCGGCCCCACGCTCGACAGCCAGGTCTGCGAGGTCGCGTTCAAGCAGCCGCCGCTCGTCCAGCCCCGCACGAAGGTTAGCGGCTTCTTCGCCTAGAAGTCGCAGCTCATGCAGGGGTGTCGGGTCCTCCGGTGTGGTCGGCCGCTCCGCTGGTGGATACGTCGCCAGGATGTCGGCGAGGTGCTTCGGCTCCTGCATACGGTGGTCCTTGTTGCCGGTGCGCACCAGCAGGCCCGGGCCGATCAGGTCGGTCACCCGGTCGAGTACCGAGTCGACCGCCTGGTTGCTGGTGGAGCCGATCAACACGCTCTGGCCGGCGGCGGTGGCGGTGGCCAACAGGGCCGTGACGAGTTGACTCTTGCCGGTGCCCGGCGGCCCCTGGGCCACCGTCAACGGCTGCGACATCGCCGCCTGGATGATCTCTTCCTGCGCCTCGTTCGCCGCGCTCATCGCCACCGTCACGACCGGCGTCGCAACGGCCTCGTCCGGTCGGAGAGCCAGCGCAGCCAGTGCCGTCCCCTCGATGAGCCGCGGATTCTTGATCATGCCCCGCAGGTCCTCGACGAGCTGCCGCTGCGGCGACTCGGCGGCGTCGACGGTGTACAGGACCGCGGCGTTCTGCACCCCGTTCACCGGTCCCGGCCGGATGGTGCCACCGAGCATCGCCGGGTTCAACTCCGTCACCGGGCTCAACCCGAACGTCTTCACCAGCACGTCAACGGTGGCGGCGAGGGAGGTCGGGTCACCCGGCGCGAATGCCTGCTCGACACGCTGCAGCAGTTCGTCGCCCTCCACCTCGGAGAGCTGGAACAGGTCGACAAGTGCGGCGCTGGGGCGGGGCGGGAAGGAGGCATGCAGGACGTCGTCTGCGCCGACGGTGACATCACAGACCAGCAGCGGAGCGAGCCGGAGTGGCTTCTGCCGGGCCGGCCGAACGGCGACGACCGGATAACCGTATTGCAGGTCCCGGCCGTCGGCGCGGGCCCGGGCGGCGAGTTTGGCCGCCGAACCGCCCAGCTTCACGGGCGTAACGGAGGTGAAGACCGCCTCGGACCCGGGCGGCGCCGCGACGTACGTCCCGGTTGCCTGAGGGTCGATGAACGGCTGCAGCACGGTCGACCGCTGCATGCAGTTGATGTAGTAGGTAACGAGGCGGCGCCACTGGTCCGCGTCGAACGGCGCCTCGTCCGCCGGGCTTGCCGTGACGGCCGTGACCTGCCTCGCCGCAGCGACGGAACCCGGCACCGTCACCAGTCGGATCGGCTCGGTGACACCCTCACTCGATTCGACCGGCGTGTGCTGGCGGCGCCGGCCCATCTCGGTCGGGGCGTACCGGGAAAGGTCGTTGGTGGTGATCCAACCGTCGTCCGAGGGCCCCTCGGCCGCACCCCGCAGACCGTTGAGAAGCACCTCGGTGAAGACCGACGGGCGGTCCGGCCCTTGCGCCTTCGACGCCTTTAAGTGCGTGCTGGAGGTCAGGATGAAGGTGCCACGCTGACGCTTCAGGCGGCGCGGCTCTTCCCGCACTCCGCCCCGCAACCGGTGCCGGGCCGTGAATGCGCCGGAGAAGCAGCAGTCGAGCAGGACCACTTTCTGACTGGCCTTGGTGTCGTTGAGCAGATGACGCAGCATGCCGTCGGTGTCGAACGCGGTCGTGTGCAACTGCCCGCTGACCGTGTCGGTTGCGGCCAGAAACAGCGACTGACCGTCACCGTGCAGCACCCCGTGGCCGGAGTAGTAGAGCAGGGCCAGGTCACCCGTGCGGCGCGCACCGTAGAACTCCTCGACGATCTGACGCAGACGGGCCGCCGGCAGGTCCAGTTCGGCGCGCACCGAGTCGAACTCGCCGGCACTGTCGAGCAGCGCCTTGAGCTGCGCCACGTCTTGGTGTACCGATGGAAGGGGCGCAAGCTCGCGGTCGACCTGGTAGGTGGCTGTGCCGAGCAGCAGGGCGTGCCGTCCCATCAGGGGCGGGCCCGTTCGATCGCGGCCCGCACTGTGCTGATCAGTTCATCGGTCTGGCCGTGGGTGGGCCGGTCGATGGTCAGCTCGATGTCACCGACCCGCAGGTGTACCCGACGGCCGGTGTGGCGTTGAAGGAAGGCCAGGACCACGTCGACCAGCGCCTGCACGTAGCCGGGGTCGGTGCCCGCCAGTACGGTCACCACGCCGAGCACCAGCTCTGCGACGCCTTTGGCATCCGGTTCGACAGCGGGGCGATCGACGCGCTCCACCTCGCCGATCTCGCGGAGGTCGTCCGCCAGCTCGGCGGTCAGCTCACCGAGGACGAACTCGTCGTCGTCGGCAAGCGGTGTGAAGTCGATCCGAATACGGACGTAAGACATCCAACCTCCTGCACGAGCGGTGCTGACCAACCTACGGAAGAAGGGCCGCGTCGGGGTCTCGACTGTCGGTTTGCCGATCGAACGTCGCCCGTTGGCAGGTCATCCGCCTCCTCTATGGAGCAGGGGTATATCCGAAGTGGAACGTTGTACTAGCCTTCATGCCTGCGTTCGAGCGCCCACCTCCACACGGAGTGCTCAATGAATCATGGCGACGTTCACGGGCTGAAGGAGCACACCGATGGTTCGAGCCGGATGACCATGTCGACCGAGAGTCCTCCGGCGCCGGGCCAGCTCGTCACGGTACGCAACCGGCGGTGGATCGTCGCCGACGTGATCCGTAGCGACGTGACCAGCGGTGATCCGCATGTCTTCACCGGTCGGACGCCACACCTGGCCACCCTGGTCAGCATCGAGGACGACGCCCGCGACGAGGAGTTGCGGGTGGTCTGGGAGCTGGAGCCAGGCCGACGGGTGCACGACAGCGCGACACTGCCGGATCCTCGACACGGGTTCGACGACCCCGGGCAGTTGGACGCGTTCCTGGACGCCGTGCGCTGGGGTGCCATCGCTTCGGCCGACCGCACGGCCCTTCAGGCGCCCTTCCGCTCGGGCGTCGAGATCGAGGACTACCAGCTCGACCCGGTGGTCCGGGCGTTGTCGATGCCGCGGACGAACCTGTTGATCGCCGATGACGTGGGCCTCGGCAAGACCATCGAGGCCGGGTTGGTGATGCAGGAGCTGATGCTGCGGCACCGGGCGCGCACGATGATGATCGTGTGCCCGGCCGGGCTGACCCGGCAGTGGCGCGACGAGATGCGCGACAAGTTCGGCCTCGACTTCCGGATCGTCGACACGGACCTGCTGCGGGAGTTGCGCCGCACCCGGGGTCTCTACACCAACCCGTGGACGCACTACCCACGGTTGATCGTCAGCGTGGACTGGCTGAAGCGGGAACGGCCGCTGCGGTTGCTCCGCGAGGTGCTGCCGGCGACGCCGCGCTATCCGCGCGCCTTCGACCTGCTGGTGGTGGACGAGGTGCACACCTGCGCGCCCTCCGGCCGGGGGCGGTACGCGGTGGACTCGCACCGCACGAAGGCGATCCGCGCCCTCGCCCCGCACTGCGAGCACCGACTCTTCCTCTCCGCCACCCCGCACAACGGCTTCACCGAGTCGTTCACCGCGCTACTGGAGCTCCTCGACGACCAACGGTTTGCCCGCGGCGTCAAGCCGACCGACGAGCAGTTGGCCCGGGTGATGGTGCGACGGCTTAAGAGCGAGCTGCCGCCCAGGTGGGACGGCTCTCCCCGCTTCCCGGCACGACACCTGGGCTATCTTGAGGTCGACTACCCGAATGCCGAGCGCCATGCCCACGAGTTGCTCAGCCGGTACGCGGCGAGCCGCCGGGCGAACGCCGACGGGCGGGCCGGCGAGATCGCCGCCGACTTCGTCACCACCCTGCTCAAGCGCCGGCTCTTCTCGTCGCCGAAAGCGTTCGCCGAGACCGTGGAGACCCACCTGGCGACGATGACCGCCCGGGACCACGCCGCCTCCGGCGAGCCGGCACCCGGGGCGGAACGGTTGGCCGGCGAGAAAGTTCTGCAACCGGTGATCGATCGGCTGGCCGAGACGGCCGAGGACGATGCCGCCTACGGCAGCGCCGAGGCCGACGCCTTGACCGCCGTCCGGCACTACGCGGCCCCGCTGTCGGCCGAGGAGCGGGCGCTCCTCGGTGAGCTGCGCACCTGGGCCCGCTCGGCGCAGGACCGGCCGGACGCCAAACTCGCCGCGCTGCACCGCTGGCTGGATCCGATCGTGCGGCCCGACGGCGAGTGGCAGCCCGAGCGGGTGATCATCTTCACCGAGTACCGCGACACCCAGCGCTGGTTGCACGAGCGGCTCCTCAGCGCCGGCTACCCGCCGGAACGGATCGCCCTGCTCTACGGCGGCCAGGATCCGGACGAGCGCGAACGCGTCAAGAACGTCTTCACGGAGCACCCCGACCTCGACGACGTCCGGGTCCTGCTCGCCACCGACGCCGCCAGCGAGGGCATCAACCTGCAACGGCACTGCCACCGGCTGCTGCACTGGGAGATCCCGTGGAACCCCAACCGCCTGGAGCAGCGCAACGGCCGGATCGACCGGCACGGCCAGCGCGCCGCCCGGGTGGAGGTGCTGCACTTCGTGCCGGCCGGTTGGCAGCACGTCGACTACACGACCGGTTCGCTGGAGGACGAGCTGGCGTTCCTGCGGCTGGCGGTGGAGAAGGTCGAGGCGATCCGCACCGACCTGGGCAGCGCCGGTGAGGTGATCGCCGCCCAGGTCGAGCAGAAGATGACCGGCAAGCGGACCGACTGGCAGGTCACCGACGTCGAGATCGACCGGCGGGCGAGCCGCGCCCGGCTGCGGGTGGAACGTGACCTGGCCCGGGACCTGCACCGGCTCACCGAGACGCTGAAGGGCAGCCGGGCGGAGCTGAACCTCACCCCGGCCACCGTGGAACGGGTGGTCCGCACCGGGCTGCGGCTGGCCCACCGCCGGGACCTGATCGACGCGGCGATCCCGGCGGACGCGTCGGGCCCCTGGTTCCGGCTGCCCGAGCTGCCCGGCGCGTGGGCCGCCGCCCGCAACGACGGGCTGCTGCATCCGGTGACGGGCCGGGAACGGCCGATCACGTTCGATCCGGACGCGGCGACGGGGCGCACGGACGTGGTGCTGCTGCACCTCGGGCATCAGTTGGTGCAGATGTGCCTGCGCCTGCTGCGGGCCGAGCTGTGGGCCCAGGCCCGGGGCGAGGCCGGGTCCGGCGGCGCGAAGCTCAGCCGGGTCACCGCCCGGGTGGTGCCCGGCGATCTGCTGCGCACTCCGGCGCTCGTCGCGCACGGCCGGGTGGTGGTCACCGGCGCGGAGGGCACCCGGCTGCACGAGGAGATCGTCACCGCCGGTGGCCCGATCGAGGGCGGGACACTCACCCGGGCCCGCCAGGAGGAGCTGGAGGCCCTGCTGGCCGCCGCGACCGACCAGGTCCCCGCCGAGCAGGTCCGGCAGAGCCTGACTGAGCTGTGGCCAGCGCTGGCCGGGCCGCTGGGTCGCGCCCTCGGCACCCGCGCCGACCAGCGCGCCCGCAGCCTGCACGGGCTGCTCGCCCGCCGCTGCGAGGAGGAGGTCACCGCGATCGGCGCGGTCCTGACCGAGCTGGAGACCTCGATCCGCAGCAAGCTCGCCGACGAGCCGCACTGGGAGCAGCCGACCCTGTTCACCGTCGAACGCGAGCAGTTGCACGCCGACCGGGACGCGCTGCACGCCCGGCTGCGCGACATCCCGGCGCAGCGCGAACGGGAGAGCGACGCGCTGCGCCGCCGCTACGCCGACCCGACGGCCCGCTGGTTCCCGGCCGCCGTCACCTTCCTGGTCCCCGCGTCCCTGGCCCGAGGTGCCCGCTGATGCCCACCGTCCCCCGCCAGTCCCGAGGCGCGTCCGGCCGTGCCGGCGCGGGTCGCCGCGCGCCCCGGTCCCCCTTGCAGAAGGTCGACGAGCAGCACGCCGAGTGGCTCGGTCTGCTGCGCCCGGAGGGCCCGTTCCTGACGGTGCCGGTGCTCGTCGAGGCGCTGCCGCACGGGCTGGACACCGTGCCGGACGACGCGCGGAACCGGATCCGCCGGGGCTGGGCGGAGGTGCAGGATGCCCCGGACCTGCTCGGCCCGGCCTGGGTCGAGCTGATCCTCGGCGAGTTGCTGGGCTATCCGGCGAGCGCGCGTACCGACGACGCGGTCGGGGTCGCCGGCAGCGGCGACTTCCGGCCGGACGCGGTGCTGTCCGGCCCGCAACCCGGCGGCGGCCGGGCCGCCCGGCTGCACGTGCACCGCCTGCCCTTCGACGCGTCGCTCGTCGTCGCCCGGGGTGGCCGGCCGTCCCCGGTAGAGCAGGCTGCCCAGTTGTGCCGGGACACCGGCGTGCCGCTGGCGCTGGTAACCAACGGGCAGCACTGGGCGCTGGTACACGCCCGCCGGGGCGAGCCGACGGGGGTGGGTGTCTTCGACGCCGACCTCTGGCTGGAGGAACCGACGCTGCTGCGCGCCTTCGCGACGTTGCTCACCGCGTCCCGGGTGCTGATCCCGCCGACCGGCGCCGACGGGCGCGCGTCGGCCAGCCTCGCCGGCCTGTTCGCGCGCAGCGCGGAGGCTCTCACCCAGATCACCACCACCCTGGGCGACCAGGTCCGCCGGGCGGTGGAGCTCTTCGTCGGCGAGCTGGCCCGGCTGGACCGGGAGTCCGAGGGGCAACTGCTCGGCAAGGTCAGCGATCGGGAGATCTACCGGGGCGCGCTGACCGTGCTGATGCGCCTGGTCTTCCTGCTCTACGCCGAGGAGCAGCGGCTGCTGCCGGTGACCGACCCGCTCTACGCGCAGGCGTACGCGGCGTCCACGCTGCACGGCCAGCTCGGCGCGGTCCGGGACCTGCACGGCGACGAGGTCGGCGACCGGCGCACCGCCGCCTGGCCCCGGCTGCTCGCCCTCTTCGCTGCCGTACATGGCGGCTGCGAGCACCCCGACCTGCGCATCCCCGCCCACGGCGGGTCCCTGTTCGATCCCCGACGGTTCCCCTGGCTCGTCGACGCGGCAGTCACCGACCGGGTGGTGCACGAGATGCTGGACGCCCTGCTGGTACTGCGGCACCGGGGCAGGGCCGCCGAGCAGCTCAGCTACTCCAGCCTCGGCGTCGAGCAGCTCGGCCACGTCTACGAGGGCCTGCTGGAGTTCTCCTGCGCCCGGGTGCGGGAGCCGTACGTCGGGCTGCTCGGCAAGCGCGAGCCGGAGCTGCCGCTGGCCGAGCTGGAGGCGGCGGCCACCCGGGGCGAGGCGGAGCTGCGGGTCTGGCTGGTCGCCCGCTGCGACCTCACCGCCCGGCAGGTGGAGAAGGCCAGGGCCGCGACGCCCGCGCCGCACCAGCTCGCCGCGCTGCACGCGGCCTGCGACAACGACGCCGACCTGACTGATCGGGTACGCCCGTATTGGGGGCTGCTCCGCACCGACCTGCGCGACCTGCCCACGGTCTTCCCTGCCGGCTCGGTGCTGTTCACCCAGTTCGGCGACCGGCGCAACACCGGCACCCACTACACGCCACGGGAGCTGGCCGAGGAGGTCGTCCGGCACACCCTCGCGCCGCTCTGCTTCTCCCCCGGCCCGGCCCAGGGCGTCACCGACGAGGGGGTGTGGCGGGCGAAGACCGCCGACGAGCTGCTGCGGCTGAAGGTGCTCGACCCGGCGATGGGCTCCGGCGCGTTCTTGGTGGCGGCCTGCCGCTACCTCGCCGAGGTGGTGGTGCGGGCCTGGCAACGCGACGGGCTCCCCGCCGAACTGTCCGACCTGGCCAACGGCAACCCGGACCAGGAGGACCTGCTGCTCGCCGCCCGCCGCCTCGTCGCCGCCCGCTGCCTCTACGGGGTGGACCGCGACGACATGGCCGTCGAGCTGGCGAAGCTCTCACTGTGGCTGGTGACCCTGGCCAAGGGCAAGCCGTTCGGCTTCCTCGACCACGCGCTGCGCTGCGGCGACTCGCTGGTGGGGATCACCTCCGTCGACCAGCTCACCGCCTTCCACCTCGACCCGGAGGCGGGGCGTTTCCAGCACAGCCGCTTCTTCGGTGACTTGGTCGGCCGGCTGCACCGGACCGTCGACGAGATGACCGCCCTGCGCGAGTCGATCGGCGCGACGGTGGTCGAGGACACCCGGGACGCCGCCGACAAGGCCGCCCAGCTCGACGAGGTCGAGCACCTGGGCCAGGGCCTGCGGTTGGCCGCCGACGCGGTGGTCGGCGCAGCGCTTTCCACGGCCGTCCGCGCCCAGCGCCGCCCGTGGGACCCGGAGGACGGCGAGGACGACCCCGAGCGGAAGTACGACGACCGTCTGCTCGACATCAGCGACGACGTGCACCGCCTGCTCGACGGGCCGTACGACGCGGAGCTGGAGCAGCGGATCGGCATCACCGTCGCCGGCTGGCTGCGCGGCTCGCGGCCGGAGCCGATCCGGCCGCTGCACTGGCCGCTGGAGTTCCCCGAGGTGGTCAACCGGGCCGGTTTCGACGCGGTCATCGGCAACCCGCCCTTCGTCGGCGGCCAGCGGCTGACCGGGGCGATCGGGCCGGACGTACGCGAATACCTGGTCGAGCGGATCGGCCGGGGGAAGCGGGGCAGCGCGGACCTCTGCTCCTACTTCCTGCTGCGCAACCTGAGCGTCACGGGAAAGGGCCGGGTCGGCATCATCGCCACCAACACGATCGCTCAGGGCGACACCCGAGAGGTTGGCCTCGACCAGGCCGTGGACATGGGCTGGACGGTCTACCGGGCGAACAAGTCCCAGCCCTGGCCGGGCACGGCATCGCTGGAGGTTTCTCTGCTCTGGGTCGGCCACGCCGCCGACGACGAGCAGCCGGTCCTCGACGGCAACCGGGTGCCGGGCATCACCCCGTCGCTGGACGCCCGTTCCCGAGTCACGGGCAACCCGTACCGCCTGGCCGCCAACGCCGGCCAGGCATTCCAGGGGTCGAACATACTGGGCACCGGCTTCCTGCTGGAGCCGGAGCAGGCGCGGGCGCTGATCGCCAAGGACCCGCGCAACAAGGACGTGCTCTTCCCCTATCTCAACGGGGAAGACCTCAACGGCCGCCCCGACTGCTCGGCTCGCCGCTGGGTCATCAACTTCCACAACTGGCCGCTGGAACGCGCCCAGGAATACCCCGAATGCTTTGCGATCGTCGAACGAGAAGTCAAGCCCTTCCGGGCTACCAATAATGACCGCAGACGTCGTGAGATCTGGTGGCGATTCACGAGACCCGCCTCGGAACTATATTCGGCGATCGAAGGGCTCGATCGCGTGCTTGTGATTGCCCTTGTGAGCAAGACCGGCTTGCCCGTCTTCGTTCCGACCGGGCAGGTCTTCTCTCACATGCTCGGTGTGTTCGCTACCGACAGGGCAGAGGACCTCGCTTCACTCTCCAGCAACTTTCACTTCTCGTGGTGGACGACGAAGGGCGAATCGAGCCTCCGGTCTGACCCTCGCTATACGCCGTCCGATGGGTTCGAGACTTTCCCGCAGCCCAAGCCGACCGAGCGAATGGCGCGCATCGGAGCGGAGTTGGACTCGTACCGGCGGTCGGTGATGTTGGGGCGGGAACTGGGGCTGACGAAGCTCTACAACCTGGTCCACGACGAGCAGGTGACCAGCGCCGACATCCAGCGCCTGCGGGACATCCACGTCGAGATCGACGAGGCGGTGGCCGAGGCGTATGAGTTCGACCTCACGCTGGGGCATGGCTTCCACCGGACCCGGCAGGGCGTCCGGTTCACCATCGACCCGACCGCCCAGGTCGACGTGCTGGACCTGCTGCTCGAACTCAACCACAAGCGCCACGAGCAGGAGAGGGCCCAGCAAACCACCACCCGCCGCAGGCTCCGGAAGCAGACGCCGGCCGTGCCGCGCCCCAGGTCCGCAGAGGCACCGGATGTGATGCCGCCCGCATTGGACGGTGGCCTGTTTCCCCTTCCGGACGCCCTGTTCTGAGCGGTGTCGGATGCCGGACATCCACCTCAACCGTTCAGGTGAACTCGGTTCGGGTTGCCGAGGCGATACCTTGCCTCGGTGACCCGAACCTTTGACCTGTGGGGCCAGCGCGGCTGGTGTTCGCAGGAAGTCGCTGGCGAATCGCATTACGCCAAGAACATCCGCGCCCTGTTCGGGCGGGCGTTCGATCCGGACGGCGACAACGAACTGACCGTGCCGGCTCAGCTCATTCCGGAGCCGACCAACCGATACGATCCGCACGCCGTGAAGGTGCTCTGCTCCGGCAAACAGGTCGGCCATCTGCCGAAGGAGCAGGCCCGAGAGTTCTCGGCGGTGCTCACCGCGCTGATCGATCAGGGCTGGACGCCGCAGGTGCAGGCCCGGGTTTGGGCACAGGAACGCGAGGACTGGGACGATCCAGGTAAGCGGACGCTCTTTGCCTCCGTGCGGATCGACCTCGCCGAACCACACATGATCGTCCCGACGAACATGCCACCGTCGGAGCTGCACACCGTGCTGCCCACCGGCCGCTTCATCCAGGTGACTGGCGAAGAAAAGCACATGTCGCACCTCGCATCCCTGATCAGCCCGAGCGGGGAATCCTGGGTCTACGTGACCCTGCACGAGATCGAGGTGCAGCGGGCCCGGTCCACCCGCACCCTCGTCGAGGTCCGGATCAACGGCCTGGCCGCAGGAACCCTGAGCCCGGCCATGTCCACGGAGAATCTGCCGGTGATCGGCCACCTGAGGGACAAGGGTCTGATCACCGCCGCCCGTGCCGTGTTGAAGGGCAACCGGGTCAAGGCCGATGTCGCGGTCAACCTGGCCAAAGCGAGCGAACTGTCGGACACCTGGCTGGATTCGCCACCCACCGCTCGCGGCACCCATCCGGCCGAGCGGGCGGAGTCGTCGACGAGCCAGGAGATGGCGACGGCAGCGCGGTGGAGGTTCGTCGTGCCCCCGGAATGGCCGCCGCCTCCGGCAGGCTGGGTCCCGCCGCAGGGCTGGCGGCCCGATCCGTCGTGGCCCCCCGCGCCGCAGGGGTGGCAGTTCTGGGTCCAGGAGTGAGGCGGGCGGCCGGCTCGCCGCGTCGGCCTTGAGGCCGGCCACGTCGCCTCAGCTCAGGAGCGACCGCCGTCCGTCTTGATGCCGCTGACGAACGCGTCCCAGGCGGCAGCGTCGAAGCTCAGCACGCTAGCTGCGGGGGCCTTGGAGTCGCGCACGTCGACCTGATGCCCCCGGTCACGCACCTCGACGCACTGGCCGTTGCTGCCGGACCGGCTCGACGTGCGCCAGGCGTTACGCTCCATGCTTGCTCAGCTCCCTGATGAACTTGATCGATTCGGCCGGCGACATGGCCAGCGTCCTCAGATTGTCGTACGCCGCCGATAGTCGCGCCAAGTCGCGGTTCGACTCAAGGAACAGCTCGCCGGCCAGGGTCTCGATGTAGCCCAGCGGCGGTTCGTCCTGCTCGAAGGTGAGCAGGGCGAAGCCGCTGCTGTCCGCCAGGTGCGCCCCGGCCTCGAAGCGCAGCACCTGGATGGTGACGTTGGGCAGCCGGCTCAGAGCGACCAGGTGGTCGAGCTGCTCGCGTAGGACGTCGGGGCCGCCGACCTCCGTCCGCACGGATGCCTCGGACAGGATGGCGTGCATCCGTAGCGGTGTCGGCTGCCGGCGCAGCACTTCCTGTCGGGTCATCCGGGCGTCGACCCGCTGCTTAATGCCGTCCGGGTCGGTCTCCCGGCCGATGACGTTGACCTCGCGGGCGTACGCCTCGGTCTGAAGTAGACCGGGCACCAGCATCGGCTCGAAGTTCTTGAGCTCCACGGCCTCGGTCTCGTACGCGATGTAGGTGGCGTACTTGCCGCCGATGCGCTGCCACCACCCGTCTTCGCGCAGGCCACGTGCCTGCTCCAGCAATGACTTCCCCGGCTCCTCGTCGATCTTGAGGCCGTACGCGACCAGCAGCTCCATCACGTCACCGACACGGGGTCTGATCTCGCCGGACTCGATCCGGCTGATCCGTGACGACGAGCAGCGGACGATGTCCGCCGCCCCTTCACCGGTCAGCCCTGCGGCTTCTCGGAGCTTGCGCAGCTCACGACCGAGCCGGCGGGAGCGGGGAGTGGCGGGCATGAATCGAGGCATGTCCTGATTCTGCGCCAACATCACTTGATCGTTTGCCCTCGACTCACATGCGGCGTGTCGACCATCCACGCGTCAAAGCTTGCTTCGCATCACTTGATGCGCAACTCTAGTTACTGCAAGCTACCGAGCATCACCGCAACGTGCACGGCTGGTCCGGCCCAAAGCCACTGCCGCCAGATCTACTGCGCTGCCCGAAAGCGAGGACCCTCGTGATGTCCGAAGTCGTGTCGATCGTGTTCGGTGGGCTGGTGCCGGGCTTCCTGCTCGGGTTGCTCGCCTTCCGGGTCAAGTCGCGGTGGTGTCCCCGCTGCGGAGAGACCACCGACGCCATCCCACCAGCGGGTCGGGGCCGGTGACCGGGCCAGTTCGACACCGCCGCGACGAGCTGCCGATCGGGCGGCGGATGGCCGAGCTGCGGGCCCGGCGGGGCATGAGTCAGCAGGTCTTCGCCGACCGGATCGGCAAGTCGAAGAGCTGGGTCGACAAGGTCGAACGAGGCGTACGCACCCTCGACCGGCTCTCCGTCATCCAGACCGTCGCCACGGCCCTCGGCGTCACCCCGACCATCCTGCTCACCGGCAAGACCCACCGCGAACCTGTCACCGACACCGACGCCGCCGTGGAACGCATCCAGGCAGCGCTGGCCCGCCACGACCCACCCGATCCCGATCCCGACTCCGACGACCCGACGACGCGGCAACTCGACGACCAGGCCGGATACGCCTGGACCGCCTACCGCAACGGCAACCACCCGCAGGTCCTACGGACCCTGCCCGACCTGCTCGCCGCCACCCACGCGGACGACGGGCGTGTCCACGATGGACCTGCCCGTCCGCGTCTACCGACTCACCGCCCAGACGCTGGTCAAGCTCGGCAAGCCCCACCTCGCCTGGCTCGCCGCCGACCGCGCCATGAACGCCGCCGCTGGCGACCCGTACCGCACCGGTCTTGCCGCCATCTCCCTCACCCAGGCCCTGCGCGCCCTACGCCGGGGGCGACTCGCCACGACCGCCGCGCTCACCGCCGTACACCAGCTCGACCTGACGCCGTCGCGCGCCTTCCTGCCCGACGAACCCGGGCTGACCGGGACCCTGCTCCTCGAAGCCGCCCTCGCCGCCGCCACCCACCGGGACGCCACCACCGCCCGCGACCTCACCGAACACGCCGCCCACCTCGCAGGCGCCCACGACGAGCGACACCACGACCGCGAGGGCAGCGCCTTCGGCCCCACCGCCGTTGAACTGGCCCGCGCCCTCACCGCAACCCGCCTCGGCAACCACCACCATGCCGTCACCATCCATCGGCGGGTCGTCGCCACCCCCGGCTGGCAGCTACTTCCCGCCGAACACCGCGCCGCCCATCTCATCGACATCGCCCACACCCACCTCGACCTCGGCGATCCCGCAGCCGCCGGCCGGGCTCTGATCGCCGCCGACCACATCGCTCCCGCCGAAGTCCGCACCCGCCCCGCCGCCAGAGCCGCCCTCACCGCCATCCTCCGCGACGGGCAGGCCTCCGCTGACACCACCCGCCTCGCCACTGTCATCGGGCTGACCGATCAGGGGCAGATTCACCCGAGGCCAATTGCGCCTTGACCTCACTCAGGACGGTGACCAGCCGTGCCGCACCGCCCGCCCCCACGATGTCGTAGAGGAACGCTACGGTCGTTGTCATGACTGGGGAGAGCGTGCTCGCCGTACCGGATGAGCGGGTGATCCGCGACAAGCTGCAAGAGATGGTCATTGACGACCTGCACGGGCCGCTCGGTGGGACCGCGGAGGTCTTTCCCACCAAGGAAAATCCGCTGGACCGCTACATTCTCGGGCGGCTCGCCCCCAACGGCGTGTCCGTCGATCCGGCCACTGAGGACACCTTCGCCGAGGCCACCGCGTCGGACGCCGCGGAGGGAGGCCCCGAGCCGACCGCGCCGAGCGTGCCCAGCCTGGCGCCGTCCGCGCTCGGCTTCACCACCAGCGTGCCGCCCACGGTCCCCAAGCTGAGGGTCACCGCCGCCTGGGGCAGTTACGACACCGGGATCGACGAGCGGGCGGAGCGCGCCGGCAGCAAGGTCTGGCGGCGGCACCAGCGCGGCGGCACGGTCACCGTGCCCCTGCGCGAAGGGCTGATCGACCCACTGCCGGTCGACGCGGCACAGCCGAAGGTCGTGGTGCGGGGCCGGGTGCGTCGGCTGGGCGACGTCTGGCTAGTCTCGCTGTTCCTGGAGAACAGGGAGCACAGCGATTCGCCGCGCCAGGCGACGCAGTGGATCTTCCAGGTCAAGTTGATCGCGACCGGCCCGACGGACGACGAGCCGGTCTTCGTGCCCCGGCCGGAGCAGGTCACCGGCGGCGACGACGCCGACCAGGCGGAGCGGCGACGGCTGGCGATGGCCTACCGTTTCCACCCCGAGTTCGCGGTGGGGCACGGCACAGCCGTCCACGCCGAGCCGGCTTCCGCCGATCCGTTGCGGGCCCATGAGGTACGCACCACGACCGTCCCCACGCACGAGCTGCCGTTCACCGACGTGCCCAGCAGCGAGCGGGACGACGACCTGCCCAAGTTGGCCGACGTAGAGCTGGACATGCGGCGGCTGGCCGAGTTGGCAGCTGGCCCGGTCGAGCCCCTCGTGGCGGCGTTACAGCCCCTCGTCACCGGCTACCGGGCGTGGATCGACCGCAACGAGGCGACCGCCGCCGACCCGCAGCGGCGACTCGACGAGTACAGCCCGCAGGTACGCGAGGCGCTGCGCGACGCCCGGGAGGCTGCCGACCGGATCACCGCCGGCATCAGGCTGCTCGCCGCCCCTGACCCGACGGCCCGCGAGGCGTTCGGCTTCGCCAACCGGGCGATGTACCTGCAACGTGTGCACAGTGTGGTTGCCGCCCGACGGCGGGAACACCCGAACATTCCATTGGCGCAGGCGGTCGCCGACGCCGATCAGCCGAAGAACCACCGGTGGCGTCCGTTCCAGTTGGCCTTCGTCCTGATCAACCTGCCGGCCCTGGCCGACCCCCGGCATCCGGAACGGGGCGACGACGTCGAGCGCGCCGTCACCGACCTGCTCTGGTTCCCCACCGGTGGCGGCAAGACCGAGGCGTACCTCGGCCTCACCGCCTTCACCATCGGAATACGCCGCCGTCAGCCGGACCATGGCGGGTTGACCGGCCAGGCCGGGCTCGCGGTGCTGATGCGGTACACCCTCAGGCTGCTCACCATCCAGCAGTTCGAGCGCGCCGCGACCCTGATCTGCGCGGCGGAGTCGCTGCGCCGCGTCGACCCGCAGACCTGGGGCGAGACGCCGATCCGGATCGGGCTGTGGGTCGGCGGCCGGGTCACCCCGAACCGCACCCAGGACGCCAAGGAGTGGCTGGACGAGCGGCGGCGGGGCCGGTCGCACCGGGGAATCGGCTCACCGCACCAGCTCACCAGTTGCCCGTGGTGCGGCAGCAGGATCAACCCGGGCCAGGACATCGTGGTGGAGCGGGAGCCCTGGCGGACCCTGGTGCTCTGCCCCGATGTGGAGTGCCCGTTCAGCAGGGTGGGCAGCTACCCGCTGGCCGATGAGCAGGTCGGTCTGCCGGTGATCCTGGTCGACGAAGAGCTCTACCGGCACCCTCCCGCGCTGGTGATCGCCACCGTCGACAAGTTCGCCCAGTTGCCGTGGAAGGGCGAGACCGCCGCCCTCTTCGGCCGGGTCAGCAAGCACTGCGACCAACACGGCTATCTCACCGAGGATCTCGAATCGACCGACTGGGAGCGCAAACGACACCGGCCGGGCAACCGGGTCGTCCCCTGCGCCTGGCTGCGTCCACCGGACCTCATCATCCAGGACGAGCTGCACCTGATCTCCGGGCCGCTCGGTTCGCTGGTCGGGCTCTACGAGACCGCGGTGGACCGACTGGCCAGTTGGGAGGCGGCCCCCGGGCACTGGTCCCGGCCGAAGGTGATCGCGTCCACCGCCACCGTACGTCGCGCCCACCAGCAGATCGGTGCGCTGTTCAACCGGCGTACCCGGGTCTTTCCGCCGTCGGGATTGGACGCATCCGACAGCTTCTTCGCCCGCCAACGCAAGACCGAGGAGCACCCGGGACGCCGCTACATCGGCATCTGCGCGCACGGAAACCGGCTCCGGTCGACCCTGATCCGGGTCTACGTCTCTGTGCTCGGCGCGGCGCAAAAGCTCCACGAGACGTACGGCCGCAACCAGGTCACCGACCCCTACATGACGCTGGTCGGCTACTTCAACAGCCTGCGCGACCTCGGCGGCATGCGTCGGCTGGTCGAGGACGACGTATCCAGCCGCCTCATTCGCGCCGACGAGCGTGGGCTCGCCCGGCGGTACGACCCGTACCTGGAGGAGCTGACCTCCCGAATGCCGTCGGACGCCATCCGGCCGCTGCTGGACCGGCTCGCGGTGCGCTTCGACGGTACCCGGGCCAAGGGTGCACCCCGGCCGATCGACGTGCTCCTGGCCACCAGCATGATCGCCGTCGGCGTCGACATCGAGCGGCTTGGTGTGATGGTGGTGGCCAACCAGCCGAAGTCCGCCGCCGAATACATCCAGGCGACAAGCCGGGTCGGGCGGAAGGCGCCGGGTCTGGTGTTCACCGTCTTCAACTGGGCCCGGCCGCGCGACCTGTCGCACTTCGAGCGCTTTGACCACTTCCACGCCACCGTCTACCGGCAGGTCGAGGCCCTGTCGGTGACCCCGTTCGCCGAGCGGGCCATCGACCGAGGGTTGACCGGGGTCCTGGTGGCCCTGGTCCGGGATCTGGACGGCACCTACAACGGCAATCTGCGGGCGCGCGAGTTCGACCGGCACGGTCGACTCGCCGACCACGTGGTGCGATACCTCAAGCGCCGTAGCGAGGTGGCCGCCGACAACACCGTCCGCCAACGGGTGGAGGACGAGCTCGAAGCCCGCCTCGACCTGTGGGCGCGGGAACGGGCCCGGCCCGCCCGACGGCTGGCCTACGACAAGCCGTACCACAGCGACGACATCGCCGGGCTGCTGCAGCGACCGGAGGAGGGCCGGTGGGTGCAGACGACCTGTCCCACCTCGCTACGGGACGTGGAGCCCGGCATTCAGCTCCAGCTGCAACTCGGTGCCACCGGTGACGATCCACCACCATTCGTTCCGCCCACCAGGGGCGGCGTCGCAGGGGCGTCCTCATGAGCCGGCCACAGCAACGCAGCCTGCGGGTCGGCGCATTGCGACCCAACCAACTGCTGCACACCTACGGCGTCGGCTCGGTCGCCGATCTGCCCAGCCTGTCGGTGCTGACCCTCGGGTTGGCGCACTGGGATCTCACCCACTCGCTGCCGGTCACCGAGGACCGGCTGTTGACGGCGCTCCGGCGCAGGCTCGGGGGCCAACTGGAAAGCCTTCGGCTTCCCCCACACCTGCCGGAGACGTCCGACCTGTTCGCCGACTGGACCCGGGTGGGGGTGCCGGTGGCGCTCTTCCCCACCTGGCTCCGCTGCTCGGACACCCGGTGCAACCGACTCGCGCCGGCGGATTCCGGGTTGTTCGAACTGCTGTCGTCTCCCTACCAGCCGGACCGGGCCCGCTACGTGCACAGCTGCCGAGGCAACGGAAACTCCCGGCCCACCGCCGTACCGGCCCGCTTCGTGCTGGCCTGCGACAACGGTCACCTGGACGACTTCCCGTGGTCGTACGTCGCGCACAGTGGCACGGACCCGGGCGCCGGTCACTCGCTCACGCTCGCCGAGCGCGGCAGCACCGGTGAGGCGGCCAACATCTTCATCTCCTGCGAGTGCAAGGCCTCCCGACCGATGTCGGTGGCGCTCGGCCTGCACGCCGAACGGACCCTGCCCGCCTGCCGCGGACGCCACCCCCACCTCAACACCTACGAGCCCTGCGACGCGCCCGCGCGAACACTCGCCCTCGGTGCCACCAACAGCTGGTTCGCCATGCAGCTACGGGTGTTCAGCATTCCCCGGGCCGAGCATCCGGTCGATCAGGTGGTCGACGACCTCTGGCGGGACCTGAGCATGCTCGCCGGACTGGACGCGGCCACGGCCAAGATGATCATGCAGACCCAGACCTGCTGGTCCGAGCTGAAGCCCTACGGCGTCGAGCGCGTCTGGGCAGCGATCCAGCGCCGCAGCAAGGCCGAGCCCGACGACACGCCGGACGACAGCGATGACCTTCGCAAACCCGAGTGGCTGGCGTTCACCGCCGGCACCAGCACCGAGCTCCCCGACTTCACCATCCGCCCGGAGCCGGTTCCGCCCGAACACCGGCACTGGCTCCGGGAGGTGGTCCTCGCCCCCCGGCTGCGAGAGGTCTCTGCCCTCTACGGCTTTACCCGAATTGACGCACCCGAATGGAAGGTGCTCGATACACCGGATGTGCGGCGGGCGCCGCTGACCATCGGCAAGCCGACCTGGCTACCCTGCGCCGAGATGCGGGGCGAGGGGATCTTCCTGCGCGTTGACGAAGAACGCGTCGTCGAGTGGGAACACCGACCGGAGGTCAAGCAACGCGAACAGCTACTGGTCCACGCCCACGACCGCTGGCGGGCGCAACGCGGGCTCGACCAGGCACCGTGGCCAGGCCTCCGGTACGTCCTGCTGCACACCCTCGCCCATGTGCTCATCCGTGAGCTGGCCCTGGAATGCGGATACAGTGCCGCCGGCATTGGCGAGCGCATCTACGCCGGGACGGACGAGACTCCCGCCGCCGGGGTCCTTCTCTACACCTCGGCACCCGACAGCGAGGGCACCCTCGGCGGCTTGGTCTCCCTGGGGCGAAAGGACAGACTGGGATCGCTCGTCGAGCGGGCCCTGGAAGCCGCCCGGCTGTGCAGCTCGGACCCGCTCTGTGCAGAACACGACCCGACCGTGCACGCCCGCCTCTCTGCGGCCGCCTGCCACGCCTGTCTCTTCGCCGCCGAGACCTCCTGCGAGCGGGGCAATCACTACCTCGACCGGGCCCTGCTGGTCGACACACTCAACGATCCTGGCTCAGGGTTCTTCGCTCGATGAGCTACGACCGGTTCGTAGAGGTGATTGCCGACATCGCCACCAACCTCCCCGCCGATCATGTCGCCGCCTGGGCCGGTGTGCTGATGAGCGTGGAGACGCCCGGCGACAGTGCGGTAGCCGCTGAACTGGTCGGCGCCCGGCCCGGGTTCTCGGTCGGCACCCACGTGGAACGGCTGATGAAAAGCTGGCGGATGGAGGCGCCCGACCTTCCCGGTTCAGCGGTCGGTCTCGCCCTGCGCAGCGCCGCCCTTATGCAAGGGCGCGCGGATGCGAGGCGCACCGAGTTGGCGGTCAGCGGCCCGACCAGTGGGGCCGTGCCGGTACGGCTCACCAGCTCCGTGGTCATCGAGGTCATCCGGGCGGCCCGGAGCAGGCTGCTCGTAGCGAGCTTCGCCGCGTACGGGGTCACCGAGGTGGTCGCCGAACTGCGGTCCGCAGCCCTCCGAGGCGTACACATCGACCTGATCCTGGAAAGCTCAGCCGAAGACGGCGGTGCCCTACGGGGATCCGCCGGGGCCGCACTCACCTTCGCGGCTCTCCGTCATCAGGCGACGTTCTGGCACTGGCCGGCCGCACGACGAGCCTCCAGTGGGAACTCCCACGCTGCGTTGCACGCGAAGCTCATCGCCGCCGATAGCAGGGTCGCGCTGATCAGCAGCGCCAATCTCACTGACCGAGCACTGTCTCACAATATCGAGGTCGGCGTGGTGCTCCACGATCCGGAGGTGGCGCGAAAACTCGTCGCGCACTTCCAGGCCCTTACCGATTCCCGGACCGGCGTGTTGCAGCAACTCATCTGAGCAGGCGGCGATCAATCCCGGTGACCAGTGCAAATCCGACCCCAGCCATGATCCGTGACATCCACGAGCTGCTGCTCGGTCGTCCATAGCGGTGGCGTCCCGGATTCCTCTGACCGTCGTGGAGCGGGCGGCGGTAGGTGCCTGGTGCAGCCTCGCGATGGCGCAGACTTCCGGTGTGAGGCGGGGGTAGCCGAACGCGTCGGGTCCGCAGTCGGGTGTCGCAGGTAGGACAGCACGTCGGCGAGGTCGGCCAGGATGAGCAGGCCGTGGTGGCCGTGCAGCCAATACCGTGGCCCGGCGGGGCTGACCCCCGTCTCCCAGAGTGGGTTGAGGCCAACGGTACCGGCCTGTCTAGGCCGACGCGCCGAACTCAATGATCAGCGGCGTTGCGCTCCGGATGGATATGACTCGCTGCTTCGGCCCCATTAGGGGCATCATCACTACATGCCCCAGTCGCCGGTCAGTGATGAGATCGCCGCCTCGTTAGCCCGCTTCTACCACGGTGGCGCCGGACCTTCTCACTCGAAGCTGACCCTCGCCTTCGCCTCGGGTGGCTACGCCGACGTCGCTCCGTACGACCTTAGGACCTCGTCGCCTAACAAGGAGACGCGAGTGCTCACCACCGTCCGGGCGGCCATGCGCCGGCCGGGCGGAGCTCGGAGACTCGTTGACGCGCTCTTGGTGGATCTTCGAGTTGTGGGCTTCTTCGATGGCGTTCCCGAGCAACGCGGCAATGTGCTTGCGGCGCAGCGCGCCTTCTCGCGTCGTGGATGGATGCTCGACGATGACGGGCATTTGTCGCCTGTTGGCATGATCGATCTCGCGACGGGCGGGCGTGAGGCCCTTGAGGAGCAGCTCGATCGGCTTCGCCGCGCCACTGACGATCCGGGTCAACTGCTGGGATCAGCAAAGGACCTCTTGGAGGCAGTTGCGAAGTTTGTGCTGGAGGAGGTGGGGATGCCGGTTGCCGGCAACCCAAGCTTCAATCACTTGTGGCACCTCGCGCGGGAACGACTTGGGATCCTTCCCGAGCAGGTTGCGGCAGACACGCCGGGAGCCAAGCATATTAAGGCGGTACTCCAGTCATCGTGGAAGATCGCGGAGCAGGTGAATGAGCTGCGATGTGTTCAAGGCGCGGGTCATGGAAGGACCTTGCCGACAGGTGTCACCGCAGAGATGGCCCTCCTCATGGTCCGAGAGGCTTGCAGCGTCGCCGAGTTCACGCTGACGACGCTGCACCGCTTATACGGTCGTTAGCTCGGGCCATCAGCTCCGACCTCTCTTCCGGGCCTTTACCCTGCCGGGCGGGCTGATGTCATTGCACTTCTGCCTGCCTACCATCGCGCTGCCGCTGTGGATCGTCGGGCACCCGTCCACCGGCTTGGATAATCTCGTTCTGACACTTGTCAAAACCCTGCTGGTGGTACTCCTACAGGTACGCGGCGCGCGGTGACGAGACCCTCACCGGCGCCGCCCGCGCCTCCCGCCGGCCGGCGGGGCCCAGCGCTGGTCTGCGTCCTGTTGCGGATCTTCCGCAGCAGGCGTTACGCCTGTCTCGGGCTTCCGGGCCCGGCCCCGAGGCTCGGGAGGAGGCCGACAAGGGTGGGGCAGCCTGCGGATCACGCTGGCCTCGTCGCGCCATGCTGACGTGGGACAACCGACGCGGTGGCTTCGGCTGCGGCGTGGGACAGCTCGGGTAGAACGTCGCCGTAGAACTTGGCCGTGAAGTGCGGGCTGGAGTGCCGAAGCCGGTTGGAGATGACCTTCATCTGCACGCCAGCAGCCAGTCCCATGGTCGCGGCGCCGTGTCGGAGGTCGTGGAGCCGGATGGGTGGTAGTCCGGCTTGGGTGGCGAGGTGGTGGAAGTGGTCGGTGACGTCGGCGGGATGAAGCCGGCCGCCGGTCGGGGTGGTGAACACGAGCCCGGTGGTGGTCCAGGCAGCGCCGGCGGCGAGGCGTTCGCGGTGTTGCCGGGTGCGGTGGGTGCGCAGCACCGCGACGGTTTCGGTGTCGAGGGCGACGGCGGCTTCACTGTCGGTGGTTTTGGGGGTGTCGATGGTGGTGGCCCAGCCGTGTTGGACGAGTTGCCAGCGGACGGTGAGGGTGGCTGTGTCGAGGTCGAGGTCGTCCCAGTGCAGTCCGCAGGCTTCGCCTCTGCGTAGGCCGGTGAAGGTGATGAGGTGGTAGAGGGCGTAGAGGCGGTCGTTGGCGTCGTGGGTGTGGTCGAGGAATCGGCCGGTGTGTTCGGGGGTCCAGATCATGACGGGGCTGGGGGTTGTGCCGGTGTCGCGCCAGGTTTTGATGCGTTGGTCGGTCCAGATGGTGGGCTTGGGTGGTCGGGCTGTGGGTAGTTCGACCATGAGGGCGGGGTTGGTGTCGATGTAGCGGTGGCGGCGCATCGCGTCGTTGAGGGCTTTGCGCAGGGTGGCGTGGATGACGTGCAGGGTCCGGTTGCCGACGATCCGCTGGTTTTTGACCTGGTCGCGTTTGGCGGGGTCGCGGCTGGCGCGCAGGGTGGCGATGGTGGTGTTGCGTTCGGCGATGGCGTCGTACATGGCGTCGATGTGGCCGGGGCGGAGCCGGTCGATGCGCAGGTGGCCGAGGTGCGGGATGAGGTACAGCCGGATGTGCCCTTCGTAGGAGCGCAGGGTGCCTGTCTTGATGTTCTTGCGTCCGGCCAGCCAGTCCGTCAGGTACGCCTCGATCGTGGGCAGCTCGGTCGGGGTGATGTCCAGGTGCAGCGCCCGGCGGATCTGGTCGGGGGGTGGGAATGAGGGCTCCGGTCTTGACGGCGGTTTCGATGAGGTCGCCGGTCTTGACGAAGGCGTGGGAGTCGGTGGGGTCGGGGACGGCGAGCGCGGCGCGGATGCGGTCCAGGACGGCGTCGGCGTCGGCCTGTGTGCCGTAGGGGCCGTGGCGTAGCGGGCGGCGAGTGCCGTCGGCGCGGGCGGGGATTTCGATCTGCCAGTGCCATTGGCCGTGGTTGCGGGACCAGCCGCCGCCGGGCCGGCGAAGCTGGGGACAGGAGCGTCCCAGTCGCCGGCCCGTGGTGGTGTCGCGGCAGCCGCAGCGTTTGAAGGTGGATCCCTTCACTCATCGTCTCCTGGATGCTCGGTACGGTGCCGCCAGCGGTGGTGGGTGGAATCCGCTGGTGGCGGGGTCGTCGCATCCACGCTCACCTTCGCGTCGGGATCAAGTCGCCGGCCGCCGTCGGTCGGAGCGGGGTTGTCGACCAGGAGGAGTTGGAGGAGGCCGGCGACCGGGACGATGATGCGGCTGCCGGCGCGGATCAGCGGTGCGGGGAAGGCGTCGGTGGCGGCGAGCCGGTAGGCCTGGGATCGGCTGATCCCGAGGATCGACGCCGCGGTGGCGAGGGTGGTGGTCACGCCGAGGGCGCGGACACGATTGACGGTCCACACCTCGTGGGCGGCCGGCGCGACTGCAGCGAGAGTGATGTCTGTCGTGGTGTCGGAGGTCTGCTCAACTGGATTCACGTAGGTGCTCATAATTCGGGTTCTCCTGCCCGTTCGGTCTGAGATTCATGGGTCCGAGAGGCGCGGGACTCGTGGGTCGAGGAAGCCCAGCGCTGTCCGGCGCGGTGGCGTCCGCCGCTCGCTGCCGGCTTGAGGGTGGTCGTGGCGTCGGGCTCACCGGTGGAGTCGGAGCAGCTTGTGGTTGGGACGCCGGGGCCGCCTCAGCTTTGAGGATCTTGAGGAGTTCGGATACCCGGGTGTTGGACACGGTGTAGCCCGCTGCGCGGAGGGCTTCGGCGAGCGCTGCACGGGTCAGCGGCTGCCCGTCCGCAGCGAGTCGGTCCCGGACGCGTCGCGCCGCCGGCAGCAGCTCGGCCACGTCGCCGGAGTGCCGCGCGGACCGTTCCCTGCCTGCTTTGCGGTGACGGCGGTCCCGTCCGCGAGGTTGATGGGCGGCATCCGATAGGCCGACCGTCCGCGTGGCGGACCGCTCCCCCGCCGTACCGCCGGACTGCGTCCGCTCGGCCGGTCCGCTGGGAGGCGTGGTCTGCGCGGTCCGGTCCGGCAGATGGTCTGCGGTCCGGGCACTGTTGGTTGGGGTCGTGGTGCCGGCGTAGCCGAGGGCGACCTTGACCATGACGAGGAAACCGAGCGCGGGCACGGCCGCGGCGATCCAGCCGATCGGAGACGGTTCGGCCTCCACGACCTGCGCGGCGAGAGACAGCGCGACCGCGCAGGCCAGCACCGCCGCGGGGAACACCGCCGAGGTGTGGGCCCGTTTGCGGCGGCGCAACTCCAGGCCCGAGGCGATGGACATCAGCTCCAGCACGACCGCGTCGGCCCAGGCCAGCCACCCGGGTTGGCCGTGGGCGGCGGCGACGTTGTGGACGTGGGTGAAACTCGCCGCACCGGCCGCCCCACCGATGGCCAGCATGATCACGATCTGGACGCCGCCCTCGACGCGGCTCGAGCGCGGACCAGGGGTCGGGTCAGATGCCGGTGGTGTCGTGGCGGACCACCTCCCCGGACCGGACTGCGGCGAAGGCTGGTCCACCAGCTGGGCCGGTCCCGGCAGGTAGGAGGCCGGTCCGGGCATCCTCGTCGCGGACCGCGGTGAAGGGGGACCGGCCGCTGGTCGTGGACCGGCCGCGGACGGCGCGGGACCATACCTCCGTCCCGCCGCGGACGGAACGGTCCGCCGCTCTCACCGCTCTGTCAGCCGCAGCCGACCGGGCACTGACAGAGCAGTGAGAGTGCCCGGATGTTGCTGTCCTGCGCGCAGGCGAGGTATCGTCCGCGGCCGCCTGGCCGCTGCCGGCCATCACGCCGCCTCACCTGGGAGGTCTTGACCACCGACGACGTAGGCGGCCAGGTCGGCCAGGCGCCACCGCTGTCCTCCCCCGCTGGGCGGGACCCAGACCGCCTCAGCGGGACACAGTCCCGCCGACAGGGCCTGGTCGCGGGCAGAGGTGGCTACGGGAATCCGCGGCGGCGTGTCGGCGAGCAGGCGGCGCAGGTTCCGCTCGCGGGCAGCGGAGTGCAGCCAGAACAGCACCGGCCACACGCGCCCGATCGTGGCGAACAGCTCCTGATAGCCGGCCAGCTTGCCGACCAGGACCGACAGCTGCTCGCCGCCGGTGTCGTACTCGACGAAGAACGGCACGGTGGTGCCGTTCTCGGCCCACAGGCCGTAGCCGTCCGGGCGGACCCGCGGCTGGTAGCCCCGCACCAGACCCGGATCATCCGGGCCGGTGAACGTGCCGGCCCGCTGGCACACCGCCTCCGGCAACCACTCGCTGAGCTCGGCACCAGGATCGGTGCGGGCATAGCCGGCGAGCTGGGTGAAGAAGCCGTTCACCCCGAGGCGGTGAGTCAGTGTGCGGCTGGATGTCCACCGCCGCCGCTCGATACGGGCGTGGTCGCGCCGAGGTGGGCGCTCGTCGCGGCCGGCGGCGACAACCTCGGCACCGAGTTGGTCGATGACGTAGTGGTACGGGTACGAGCCGCCGTCGGCCCGCTGTGGCCGGAACCGGGCCACCAACCGCAGCCGGTACAGGGTCCGCAGCCGCCGCTGGCAGAAGTCCAACGACGGGAACAAGGCGTTCGCGAGCTGGAACGACGTCAGCACGCCGTGGTCGTACAACCAGCCCAGCAGCACGCGGTCACGGCCGGTCAGCTGGGACTGGACCCGAAGGACTGGATCATCCATCGGCTACCACCTGCCTTTCCGGTATGGAATGCCAGCCCCAGTGGGAGAGACCCGAGACCAGGCAGGGTCTGTCGCAGGACAACGCTCCAGCGCTGACAGACGCGCTGACCTGCGGTGTGAGAGGAAACAGGGGGTCCGTTCGAGGGTCAGGCTGAAGAGCGACCCCCACACTGACGACAAGCCCGCCCCCCGAACGGGGGCCAAGCCGGAAACTGTCACCGCCACCGGCCGAATCCCGAGGCGATGCGGAAAGTCGTGGGAAAACACGTCGGGTACTCCTTATCGAAAGATCTGAACGACGCCGTGGACCACGGCGCTCGTGGCAAAACGTGCCGGCCATGTGCATCGCGCTCGCGCCGGAGCGAGGTGGGCCGGCGATGGTCTCCTACCGGGTCGCGGGGTTGCCCGGCATGGTGGACCGGGCGAGGGCAGTCACGGTGTTACGTCACTGTTGAGGTGTCAACGAACACTCCGTCCGGCGCACGAGAGGACACGAGACGGGTCAGGGCAGCAGTCATCGCCACGACCGTGACCGGCACGATCGTGGACACAAAAATGGACATCAACGGCGACGCGAACCGGCGGGCTCACACCCGCTTCCGGCAACCGGAGCAACCGCTTCGGACAGGGACACTCCCGCTCCGGCCACGCAGCACACCGTGCTGCGGCCGGACGGGCGTCGGCTCAACCCGCCGGGAGAAGATCCTTCATCGCGGTCCTCCTGTCACTCGATCGGCACCCCCAACGACCAGACCGCCGCACCAGGCCACAACGACGAGGAAGCACCCTGACGGGCGCCCACCCATCGACCAGTCGGCCGGGCGAACAAGTTCGCCGCAAGAGGAACGTGCCTCCAGTACCTCTCGACCAGACTGCCGCTGTCAAGCAAGTCAACCCCGACGATCGACGGCCTCGGCACGCCCTCGACGCGGCACAATTCCGGACCGTCCTCGCCACCCCGCTACCTGCCGCAACGGTTCCCACCGTCCCCCATGACCCGACCTTTCCACTCGGATACACCGATCGGGGAGCCCGCCGAAATGGGTGCCCTTGACCAAAAGCTGAGCATTCTCCCGAGCGCCTTGTGATGACGGACACAGACTCCATGTGCTCGTCGACACCGCCAGCCTGAGCCAGTCTGGGTTTGACGGATCAGGTGCTGCTCCTCACCATCAACGGTGGCCCCCGCAGGGGACGGCACGCGTGTCGACGGAGCACACGAGCCGATGCCGCACTAATACACGGCGCGGCACTTCCCAGGCCCCTTGTAATCGCAGATCACCAACGCGCCGCCTGCCGATCTGTCGCCGTCGGTGTTGACGAAGCCGAGCGCGAGCCCTGCCGCCGGAGATCGTCCACCAGTGCCCGGGCAATCCCGCGACGCCGGTGGCCGGGGTCGGTCATCACGTCCTGCAGATAGATCTCGGCCGGAAATCCTGGCTCCGGAATGCGATCACACAGCCGACGACCTCGCCGTCCAGGACGGCAACCGCGGTCCACGCCGGCCCGCGGCCGGCCGACAAAGTCCTGCGTCTGCGGGCGCGTCAGGGCCGAGGCCCGTGGCAGCCACAGAATATCCAGGCCGCGAACCACTCACCGGCCAATAAGATCGTCCCCGCCGTGAACGCCCCACCAACTCAGTGCGTGCCTGCGCAGCGTTCCCGAGAAGCGGGTCAGCAGCAGCCAGTCGGCGTCGAGGATCAGCGCGGCGTCCTCCGGCCGCTCTCCCAGCACCCGGGCCACAGACGCCAGCATCTCCCGCGTCGCCCGGTCGGATGATTCGTCCTTACGCAGCCGAAAACCGATGTTGACGTACCGCTCCGGTTCCCACTCCCACACCGAGCCGTCACCATCCTCGGCCTCGAAGTAGCCGTGGGAACCCGCGTAGATGCTCACCGTGTAGCCGCACCGATCGCTGAGGTCCGCACTCAACACCCGGGGCCTGCCATCTGTCGCCAACTCTTCGGCACCGTCCGGAGTAACGACGCCGGCCAGCACATCGAGAGGAATGTCGCCCGCCAGCGTCAAGCGGTACTCGGTCGCCATGGGTAACCCTTCAGTCTCGTCGCAGGATCTGGATTATCGCCCCGCTGCGCGTCACCGCCACCAGTTCCTTCAGCCCTGCGATCGGCCAGTCGTCGAACTGCTTCTGCAACGCCGCGAGATCGCCACGCCAGTCGTTGAGGTTGACCACCACCCGTTGGGTCTGCTCACTGGCAATCTTGTCGGCAACCCCGCTCCACACGCCTCGCACGCTCTTCGCCGGCGTAGGGGAGTAGCAGTCGAAGACGTGTCCCTCGATCAGGCAATCGGGATCCTTGCCCGGTTTGCCGGAATCACCGGTACCGAGCCGGGCTTTGGCGACCTCCTGCCTGGTTGGGTTCTGGTGGAGTAGGTATCCCTCGGCAGCGACGGTATCGGCACATTCGTTCTCCAGTTCCAGGGAACGCCGCACGCGTTCGTCCTCCTTCGGAGGGATCCGGGTACGTCGACCGGTAGGCGAGCCGCCGTACTTTCCGGTGGGCTTGCGTGTCCACGGCGTCGTCACTCCCGTGCCGTCGGACGGTGTGGGAACCGAGGCAGGGCTGGTCGGCACGGCACCGCCAGCCCCGATCAGTTTCCCGACGACCCCAGCTGTCGTGCCTCGGCGATCGCCGCGTCAATGACCTGGCGGGTGGTAGCGGTGCGCTGGACCAGCATGACAAGCACCTGTTTGATGCTCTCCAGAGCCTGGAGCAGCGGCCCTGGCTGCCCACCCTGCAAAACCGCGACGACAAGCTGCTGCGCCTCACCGACGTGGGTGATCGTGGCGGCTGTCTGGTCGCGGATGCCGTCGACCGCACTCTGCACCGGGGTCAGCCCGGTGATTGTCTCCTCCGGACTGGCCTGCTCCGGGACGCCAGCGGTCGCCTTCGTGGCATCACCGACAGCACCGGCGAGGCCGCCCAGTCCGCCCCGGATGGTGGTGATGGCCCCGCGAATCCGCGCCACACCGGCAGCGACCGCAGTGAACCCGGCACCCGCAGCCCGCAGCGCGATCTCCTGCGCCTGCTGGTCAGCAGCGGCAGCCAGACTCTGCGCGCGTTCGACCCCGGTGGCCAGCGTACGGAGCTCTGTAGTGATCTTCTCGACGTGCAACACGCTGCCGGATTCCTCCACCTGGCGACGAGAGCTCTCAGGAGGTTGAACCTACCGGCACGGCACCGACGTCACCAGACGTCGCGGAGCAGTAAGCGATCAGTGGTCGCGGCCGAGAAGGATGTGCGGGTAGCCCTTGCTGATCTGCTGCCCGAGCTCGATGGCGAGGCGACGATGAACGCGTCCAGGCGCTCCGTCGTGTTGCGTACGTCCGCGGCGTCGCCCTTGAACTCGAACTCGACGAAATCGCCAGCGTCCACGACATGGTCGAGGACGATCTCGACGTCCGGCAAGGTCCACGCCTGGCGGGTCTTGTCGACCGTCACGCATGGAACACCTCCGTGACGGACAGGGGTTGGACGTGGGCGTGCGTCGCCGCCCCTGCGGCAAAGGCAGAAGAAGAGAGCGGTGAAGGACCGAGAGATACCGGTCAGCGCGGCATCGTGGATCCAGCCCCGCCGCGGTGCCGGGCGGGCCAGCCGAGGAACCGGTCGAACAGGTCAGTGACGTCGCCGGCCGTGCTCGGGTTGAGCTGATGCAGGTCCTCGATGGCCTCATAGAGAAGGCCGGCCAGGTAGACGAAGAGACCCACCGTGCTGTCGCGGTACTCGGCGGCCAGTGCGAGCCGCGCCCGTCCGCAGGGCCAGGGCTGCCCGCAGCGGCGGCACAACCAGAGCGGACGCAGCGGCAGATGCTCTGGCGGCACGGGCCGCTCCTGCGCGGCAGCGCTGGTTCCGTTCGTACTCATCGGCGGGGGTGTATCCGCGCCTGTTGCTCGAACAAGACCCGCCAGACGTGCGTCAACAGCGGTAGGTCGGCCGAGCCCGGTCTCGCCGACGCTGGGACCGCCGCTGCGCGGTTTGTCGTCAGCTCGCCGGTCACGGCGTACCGCGACACGTACACCGTCATGGCCGGCCCCCGGCCAGTGCTGGCCTCTGTGCGCGGTGGGCTTGCCGGCGTCCCGGCAAGCCCACCGCCGTCGGCCGGCGGCGAAAAGAAGCAGACCGTCGGTCACCCGCCCACGCAGCCCTGCTGGCGATACGGGAACGGGGAGTCACCCGTGCGGTCGACGGAGTGCCTGGCGGGAGCACTTGCCGGTGCGTCGGGTCGCGTTCCGACCTGTCGCCGATCGGCACGTCCATCTGGATCTCCCTGCCGTGAGGTTGCCGCTGGCCCACCGGCGCACCGCTGGAGATCGGCGTGTCGGCACATCCAGGTTGGCTTGGGCGGTGGACCGACGGAATGTCTCGCCGGTGCACCGGCGGTGCACCTGCCGTCACCCCACGTGCGGCTAGCATCACGTCCACCGGTGACTGTCTGTTCCGGAAGGACGTGCGATGGCTACGGTGACGACCTGGACCGGCCAGGACGCGAACGCGCTCCGCAATGCGTTGCGGATGAGCGTGACCGCCTTCGCCGAGCACCTCGGCGCGGCGCGGCGGACCGTGGCCAAGTGGAGCAGCCAGGGCGACAAGGTGCTCCCCCGCGCGGATATGCAAGCCGCGCTGGACACCGTGCTGTCCCGAGCCACACCTGAGGTTCGGGAACGCTTCGAAGCGTTGCGCGTGGCCGGCACCAACGGTGCACTCGTGGGTGCGGGTCGGCCGAACACCGGCCGGGATGCGGATACTGGCGATGACGGAGACGGTGACTCAGGCTCGGATGGTGACGTGCGGCGCAGGCAGCTTCTACGCGAAGCGGCGATTGGCGTCGCCGCCGCGCCCAACGTGGCGTCGCTGCTCAACGCCCTCATCGCGCCAGCGCACCCCGACGGTGCGGCACTGTCCTTACCGCAGCTCTCCCGGGCTGTCGCCGGCGCCAAGACCGACTATCAGGCATGTCGGTACGAGCAGGTACTCGATCGGCTCGTGGCGCTGCTGCCGTCCCTCGAGGCGGTGAGGTCCGGCGTAGAGGGCGAACAGCGCTCGCAGGTCGAGGTGCTGGCCGCCGAGCTGTACCACGTCGCCGGCAGCGTCCTGCTCAAGGTTGGCGATCAGGGGATGGCCCTGGTAGCGGCCGAGAGAAGCACCAGGGCCGCTGCCATGAGCCAGGACCCGGTGGCGATCGCCGCGAGCGCCCGGATCATGACCCATGCGCTCATGGGCAACGGCCACGACGCCCAGGCGGTAACTTTCGCGGGAAGTGCTGCCGACTCACTCAACCGGGACACCCGCCTCGCATCAACCGATGCGATGGCCGTCTACGGCGCCCTCGTCCTCCGAGGGGCCATCGCCGCCGCCCGCCGGGACGACCGGGACGCCGCACACGCGATGCTCGATGAGGCAACCCGCGCCGCGACCCGCCTCGGCTACGACGGCAACGACCGGTGGACCGGTTTCGGCGCCACCAATGTCCTGCTGCACCGGATCAACATCGCGCTGACCCTCGGCGACGCCGGAACAGCCATCGCGATCGCCCGCACCGTTCCGCTGGACAAGGTGACCCTGGCCGAGCGCCAGGCGTCTCTGTATGTCGACGTGGCACGCGCCTACACGCAGTGGGGACGCTACGAGCACGGCCTCAGCGCGCTGCGCACCGCGTACGAGGTGGCACCCGAGGAGATCCGCTGCCGACCGGCGGTCCAGCGCATCGCCGGCGACCTCGCCATGCTCGCCAACGGCTCCGTCCGCACCGCCGCTGTCGACTTCGCCCACGACGCCGGGATCCGGTTATGACCGCCGGGCACCTCCAGATCGTCGTCTGTGGCGCCGGGCCCGCCACCGACGTAACCCAGCTCGTCCGGGCAGCGCAGGAGCAAGCCTGGACAGCGGCGGTCACGGCCACACCGAGCGCGATGGACTTCATCGACCCGCAGCCGCTCGAAAGCCTCACCGGTCATCCGGTCCGGTCGACCTACCAGTCGTCGCCCGGCACCCGCCGGTCGCTTCCCGCAACCGACGCCCTGGTCATCGCTCCCGCTACCTACAACTCGATCAACAAGGTCGCCCTCGGCTTGGCCGACAACTACGCGATGACCTCGGTCGCCGAACTGATCGGCAGGCAGGTGCCGACCGTCATCGTCCCGTTCGTCAACGCCGCCCTCGCGGCGCGGGCACCGTTCCGGCACGCCGTAGCCAGCCTCCGCGACGAAGGGGTATGCGTCCTACTCGGCCCCGACGACCAATGGGAACCGCACCCACCCGGCAGCGGCAACGAGCGGCAGAAAGCCTTCCCCTGGACGGTGGCGTTCGACACAGCCGCCCGGCTCGCCCACGAATATCGACCGGCCTCTTCCGGCGCATCTGATTGCGAGCGCAGCCCATGACCCGCCATGCGTCCTACCGGACGACCACACCGTGCCCACGTAGCCCGGCCCCGGTCCAACGGCTCCCGAGCACCCACCGAGCGACCGCCCGCCAACCACGTACACGAAAAAGGCTCCGGCCGGGTGGAAACCACCAGGCCAGAGCCTTTATTGCTGGTGCGCCGCCAGGGACTCGAACCCCGAACCCGCGGATTAAGAGTCCGCTGCTCTGCCAGTTGAGCTAGCGGCGCTCGCTGGCAACGGGGAGAACATTAGCACGGCCTCCGAGCCGGGTTCCAATCCGATCCCCGGCTCCCCCCTTCGGTCGAGCTTAAGGGGCATCCAAGGGCAAAACCACCAGTCGTACGACGACAGGGGCCTGAGGAGGGGGGTCCATGCGGCACGATGTGCGCCAGGTACGCGAGAACAGAGGTGGGGATGGGCAGGTTCGCGCGGGCCGGGGCGATGGTGGGCGCCCTCGGTCTGGTGGCGTCGCTGGCACTGACGGCCTGCGGCGACGAGCAGAAGAAGGCGGAGTTCGTCGGCGGCACCGCGCCGGCCACGGCGAGCGCGGCGGCCGATCCCGCCACTCCGGCGGCGCCGAACGGTCCGCCGCTGGCGCTGAGCCCGGCCGACGGGGCGAAGAACAAGCCGGTCAGCTCCGAGATCAGTGCGGAGCTGCCCGACGGCGGCAAGGTGTCCGGCGTCACGCTGACCGCGGCCGACGGCAAGCAGGTCGAGGGGCGGCTGCGCGCCGACGGCTCGTCCTGGGTGCCGTCGAAGCCACTGAAGTACGGCACCCGCTACACGGCCACGGTCACCGCCACCGGCGCCGACGGCGGGACCAGCCAGGGCACCAGCACCTTCACGACGATGGCGAAGCCCAAGTCCATGATCAGCTCGGGCCTGTATCTCTTCGACGACAAGACGTACGGCGTGGCGATGCCGGTGGTCGCCGAGTTCCACCCGGGCATCCCGAAGAAGGACCGGGCCGCCGTGCAGAAGCGCATGTTCGTGCACACCGACCCGCCGCAGCCGGGCGCCTGGCACTGGGTCGACAACGGCACCCAGGCCTACTACCGCGCGCCGGAGTACTGGAAGCCCGGCACCACCCTCACCGTCCGGATCGCGCTGGCCGGCATCCCGCTGAGCAACGGCCGCTACGGCAACGTCGACCGGGCGGCCACCGCGAAGATCGGCCGGGCGTTCGAGATGAAGGTCGACAACGCGACCAAGAAGATGACGGTGTACGAGGACGGCCAGGTGGTCCGCACCCTGCCGGTGAGCCTCGGCAAGAAGAAGACGCCCTCCTCCAGCGGCACGATGGTGGTGATGGAGAAGAAGGAGTCCACCGTCTTCGACACCCGGGACGACCCGGATCCGGAGAACCGCTACGTCACGGAGATCGACTTCGCGCAGCGGCTCACCTGGGGCGGCGAGTACATCCACGCCGCGCCCTGGTCGGAGCACGTGCAGGGCCGGCAGAACGTCTCGCACGGCTGCGTCAACGTCTCGACGGCGAACGCGAGGTGGCTGTTCGAGAAGACGAAGGTCGGCGACCCGATCACCATCAAGGGCACCGAACGCCAGCTGGCCGCCGGCAACGGCTGGACGGCGTGGAGCGTGAGCTGGTCCGAGTTCGTCAAGGGCAGCGCCCTGCCGGTGCCCGAGGGCGGTGCGGGGCCGGCGTTCTGACGCACCTCCACCCGACGATCCGGCGACCGGTCCGCACCCGCGGACCGGTCGCCGCGTTCCAGGCCGGGTCGCACCCGACTCCGCCGCTCGTCACGACCCCCGACCGCGACGTCGTCGACCGAGTCGCCGCCCCGGCCGGCCCGCCGCCTTGTCGCCTCGTCACCCCGCGAAACCCTGGGGAACGCGAACCCGTCTCGCAAAACCCTCGATTTTATCAATATTCGGACAGGTCGCCCGACGTGTTTCGGTTCACCCTGAGGAACGGGTATCTGTCCGGATGCGTCAGTGAGGGACGATGGGCAACCGGGGACCACGACTGTGAGGGAATCATGCGAGCTGTCCAGGACCAGCTGATCCGGCGTGGGGACGACCGGCGGGGCGGGCGACGCCGTGGGATCACGGCGGCGGTGCTCGCCGCGGCACTCGCCCTGACCTCCGCCTGCACCGGCGGCGGCGACGCAGGCAAGCCGTCCGGCTGGCAGGACGGCGGCGGCCAGCCCGCCGCGCCGAAGGCCGCGGCCACGATCGTCGAACCCAAGGCCGACGCGAAGGACGTGCCCGCCTCGACCGGCATCACCTTCACCACCAAGGACGCCCAGGAGACCAGCGTCGAGCTCAAGGACTCGGCCGGCGAGGCCGTCGAGGGCAAGCTCGCCGCGGACGGTACGAGTTGGCTGCCCGCCGGCGCGCTGGAGTACGGCGAGACGTACACCGCCACCGTGACCGCGACCGGCGACGACGGCCGGCCCGCCACGGCGACCAGCACCTTCACCACCATGGCGAAGCCCGGCAAGCAGGTCCGGATCACCAGCTTCCTCGGCGACGACCAGGTCGTCGGCGTCGGCATGCCCCTGATCGTCAAGTTCGGCCGGGCCATCCCGAAGGACTACCGCGACGACGTCCAGCGCCGGATGACGGTCACCTCCACCCCGGCCCAGGAGGGCATCTGGCACTGGGTCAGCCCGACGGAGATCCGCTACCGCCCGAAGAAGTTCTGGCAGGCCGGCAGCACCGTCTCCTACCGGGTCCAGGCCGGCGGCCTGCCGTTGGGTGACGGCTGGTACGGCCGGGCGGACCTCACCGTCGACATCAAGATCGGCGCTGCGGTGATCATGACTGTGGACAACAAGACCAAGCGGATGACCGTCACGAAGAACGGGTCTGTGGTCAAGACCATCCCGGTCAGCCTCGGCAAGAAGAGCACCCCCTCGTCGAGCGGCACCATGGTGGTGATCGAGAAGCTGCGCAAGACGGTCTTCGACACCTTCGACGAGCTGGGCCCCGAGGAGGGCTACCGCACGAAGATCGACTACGCCCAGCGGCTGACCTGGGGTGGCGAGTTCATCCACGCCGCGCCCTGGTCGGAGGGGCAGCAGGGCAGCGTGAACGTCTCGCACGGCTGCGTGAACGTCTCGATGGCCAACGGCGCCTGGCTGTTCGCCAACACGCGGATCGGCGACCCGATCACGGTCAAGGGCACCGAGCGCAAGCTGCAGAACGGCAACGGCTGGACCGACTGGAACATGAGCTGGGAGGAGTACGTCAAGGGCAGCGCCCTGCCGTACGAGCCGGCCGGGGCCGACCCGGACGCCAGCGGCGAGCCCGCGCCCAGCCCGACCGCCTGAGCACCGGAAACGCCGAAGGCCCCCTCCGCGAGGAGGGGGCCTTCGGCAACCGGGGGACAGATGGGAATTGAACCCACGAC
>NZ_JBFAVI010000028.1:0-58607 GCF_040679695.1 Micromonospora sp. NPDC052213 | reverse complement strand
GGACACCGACGGCGCCGGTTCCCCCCCCCCCCCGGCGCCGGGGCCCCCCCCCGGGGGGCCCCCCCCCCCCCCAACCGCTCTGGAGGCGCCCGCCGGGCCTCGACGGTCGTCCGGGTCACGCCGCCCCGTCGACCACCTTGCCGTCGCGGAAGGTCAGGAACCAGGCGATGGTGCTGTCGTGGGTGGTGCCGGCGCCGGTGACGCCGGTGCCGTCGAACACCGGCCGCACGGCGCCGCCGGGAGGGGCCGCCGTTGTGGGTTGTCGGGCGGCTGCGGGGGCGAGATCCAGGTGACCAGCACGACCGAGATGATCATGAGGAGGAACCACGACGCGAGCTTCTCCGGCGAGACCGGGTGCCAACCGCTCACCTGGCTCGGGTAGAGCCAGGCCTGCGACCAGGTGGCGATGTTCTCCGCGAGCCAGATGAAGAGGGCGACGAGGAGGAAGGCCAGCAGGAGCGGCATGCGCAAGCGGAACCGGAACACGCGGAACTGCATGACACAGCGCCCGAACACCAGCGCGACGACGGCGACGAGCACCCACCGCACGTCCCGGACGTAGTGGTTGCTGAAGAAGTTGGCATAGATCGCGGCGGCCACGAGAGCCGTCGCCCAGCGTCTCGGGTAGCGCGCGAAACGCAGGTCGAACAGCCGGTTGACCCGGACCATGTAGGAGCCGACGGCGGCGTACATGAAGCCGCTGAACAGGGGCACCCCGGCGAGTCGCAGGACCCCGTCGGGCGCGTAGGACCACGAGCCGATGTGGGTCTTGAACAGCTCCATGGCCGTGCCGACGAGGTGGAACAGGACCACCACCCGCAGTTCGCGCAGGGTCTCCAGGCGTCCCGCCACCATCGCGATCTGGATGGCGACCGCGGCGAGGGTCAGGAAGTCGTTGCGGCCGAGTGCCGCGTCCGCCGGGTACCAGAGGTGCGCCGCGAGGATGACCGCCAGCATCGCCGCACCGAACACGCACGCCCAGGCCTGTTTGAGCCCGAAGACCGCGAACTCGGCCAGCCAGCAGATCGGCCCGCGCTCGGGCAGCCGGGCCAGGACCGCGCGGAAGCGGGCATCGATCGCGCGTTCGGCCGTGGTCAGGGCGGCTGGTCCGGACGGGGTACGCATCACCGCGACGCTATCGGCCGGCCCAGCCCGAGCCGACCCCGGTCAGGAACGCGAACACCGCCGGGAACGGATCTTCGGTGTCGGTGGATCGGACGAGGGTCCAGAGGTGTCCGTTGCCGTACGGCCCGGCAGCCCGGCCAGCAACCGCCGGAGCCGTACCAGTCGCTCAGCGGAATCCACCGCAGGTCACCCCGTCTGATCAGCCGGCCGGAACTCGTGCACCACCTCGATCAGACCGACGAGGTGCCGGTTGAACTCGTCGAGTTCCTCGGCCGGTACCCACAGCTCGAGGATGTCGCGTCCGCCGACCTGCCGGACGGGGTAGCGGGAAGCGAACGCGCGGTCGACCTGGAACCGGGTGACGTAGCCGACGCCGGAGGCGGGAACGTTCCAGTCCCTGGCGATGGTGATGGCGTACTGCTCGTTGAGGACGGGGTAGAAGATCGGCTGGTCGGGCAGCCGTGGCGGCCACGCCGTCCAACCGGAGGCGCGGACGAGGTCGAGCTCCTGCGGGCCGGTCGGCCGCCACAGCGTCATCGTCTCCGTCACGGCGGCGCCCCTTCCTACTGGTTGAGGCACGGTACGACAGGCTCGTGACGCTGGCCAGAGCATTTCGACGCGCTGCTAGCGGGCCGGGACGGCCCCACGGCCCGGCGCGCCGGTCGTGCTCGCCGAGCCGTCGGAGCGGGCGTTGGCGATCGAGCTGCTCGGCTTCGCCGGGGTCGTCGGGAAGGTGGAGCGGAACCTGGAGTTCCACCACCTCGCCAGCCACCTGCACCGGCTCGCGACCACGTTCAGTGCGTTCTACGAACGCTGCCCGGTATTGCGCGCCCCGGACGAGCTGCGGCAGAGCCGGCTGCTGTTGGCCGACCTGACCGCCCGGGCACTGCGGCAAGGGCTGCACCTGCTCGGCATCCGAACCCTCGAACGGATGTGACCCCACGGCGTGGTCACGGACCAGCAGGCAGGTAGCGGGGGAGCGGGTGGCCACCGTAGGTTATGGGCTCCGGACAGTGAGGGGTGTGGATGCGGACCATCGACTGGCGGGACGGCCTGATCATCGCGATCGACCAGACCCGGCTGCCGCACGAGGTCAAGTTCCTGGAGATCGGGACCGTCGAGGAGTTGATCGCGGCGATCCGGTCGTTGGCGATCCGGGGCGCACCCGCGATCGGTGTCGCCGGGGCGCTCGGCGTGGCCCTCGCCGCCCGGCTGTATCCGGACGACCCGGCGGAGCTGCGACGGGCCGTCGACGCGATCCGGGCCGCCCGACCCACTGCCGTGAACCTCGCCTGGGGCGTCGACCGGGTACGCGTCCGGCTCGAGGCCGAGGGCGCGGAGGCCGCCCTCGCCGAGGCCCTGACGGTGCTGGAGGAGGACGTCCGCTGCTGTCGTGCGCTCAGCGAGCGGGGTGCCCGCTGGCTGGTCGAGACGGTGGGGCCGCAGGTGGCGGTGCAGACCCACTGCAACGCCGGGGCCCTGGCCACCGTCGAGTGGGGCACCGCGCTGGGCGTGGTCCGTTCCCTCCAGGAGCACGGGGCGCTGGTCCACGTGTACGCCTCGGAGACCCGCCCGCTGCTGCAGGGCGCGCGGCTGACCGTGTGGGAGCTGGCCCAGATCGGCGCGCCGCACACCCTGGTGGTGGACTCGGCCGCCGCGTCGGTGCTGGCCCAGGGCCTGGTCGACGCGGTGGTGGTCGGCGCGGACCGGATCACCGCCAACGGTGACGTGATCAACAAGGTGGGCACCTACCCGCTGGCCCTGGCGGCGGCCCGCGCCGGGGTGCCGATGGTGGTCGCCGCCCCGGAGTCGACCGTCGACCTGGCCACCCCGACCGGCCGGGACGTCCACATCGAGGTACGCGCCCCCGAGGAGATCACCGCTCTCGGTGCAGCGGACCTGGCCCCGAAGGGCACCGGTACGCTCAACTACGCCTTCGACGTGACCCCGGCGGACCTGGTCACCGCCATCGTCACCGAGCGTCGGGTCATCCTGCCGACCGCCGGCGGCCGCCCCGACGACCCCACCGACCGGGCCTGACCGACCCCGACCCCTCCCGCGAGGAGCCGCCCCCATGCTCGACCGCTGGTCCGCCGCCGACGCCCCGAACGCCTCCGACCCGATTGCGCGACTCGTGTACGCGTCCCGGCTGCTCGGCGCCGACACCGACCTGGTGCTGCACGGCGGGGGGAACACCTCGGTCAAGACGACGGTCACCGACCTCACCGGGGAGCCGGTGGAGGTGCTCCACGTCAAGGGCAGCGGCTCCGACCTGGCGACCATGGACGCGTCCGGCTTCACCGCGCTGCGGCTGGACCGGCTGCGGGCGCTGCTGCGGCTGGAGCGGCTCGCCGACAGCGACATGATGAACGAGCTGCGCTGCGCCCGCCTCGACGCCACCGCGCCGGACCCGAGCGTCGAGACGCTGCTGCACGCGCTGCTGCCGCACCCGGCCGTGCTGCACAGCCACGCCGACGCGCTGCTCGCCCTGACCAACCAGCCGAAGGGTGACCGGCTGGTCGAGGAGGTCTACGGCGACCGCGTCGTCGTGGTCCCGTACGTCATGCCCGGTTTCGACCTGGCCCGGCTCTGCGCGGAGCTGTACCCGGCGCGCGCCCACGCCGGCACGGTCGGCGTGGTCCTGCTCAACCACGGGCTGTTCACCTTCGGCGCGGACGCCGAGGAGGCGTACCGCCGGCACATCGAGCTGGTCACCCTGGCGGAGGAGAGGATGGCCCTGCCGCGCCCCCGGGTAGCGCCGGCCAAGCCCCGTCCGGTCGACCGGGTGCGCCTGGCCCGGCTGCGTCACGAGGTCTCCGCCGCGGCGGGCGCCCCGATGCTGCTCAGCCGCTACGAGGACCCGGCCGTGCGGGCGTTCCTCGACCGGCCCGACCTGGCGGCGGTCGCCACCCGCGGCCCGGTCACCCCGGACCACGTGCTGCGCACCAAGCGGATCCCGCTGGTCGGCACCGACGTGGCCGGGTACGCCGACGACTACCGCCGGTACGTCGAGCAGAACCGCTCCCGGGCCCGGACGGCGCTGACCACGCTCGACCCCGCGCCCCGGGTGATCCTCGATCCGGAGCTGGGGATGCTCACCGCCGGCCGCCGGGCGGCCGAGGCCATGATGGCCCGGGACATCTACCGGCACACCGTCGACGTGATCGAGGCGGCCGAGTCGGTCGGCGGCTACCAGGCCCTGTCGGCGCAGGACATCTTCGACCTCGAGTACTGGGAGCTGGAGCAGGCGAAGCTGCGGCGGGGCGGCCCGGTGCCGGAGTTCGCCGGCGAGGTGGCCGTGGTGACCGGGGCCGCCTCGGGCATCGGCCGGGCCTGCGCCGAGGCGCTCCAGGCCCGGGGGGCCTGCGTGGTGGCCCTGGACCGGGACCCGTCGGTCGCCGCGTCGGACGGCCCGGCCCGGCTCGGCCTGACCGTCGACGTCACCGACTCCGCGGCCGTCGACGCCGCCCTCGACACGGCGGTGGACCGGTTCGGCGGGGTCGACATCGTCGTCGCGGCCGCCGGGATCTTCCCGGCCAGCCGGGAGATCGCCGGGCTGGACCCGGCCGACTGGCAGCGCACGATGGCGGTGAACGCGGAGTCGGTCGCGTACCTGTTCTCCCGGACCCACCCGCTGCTGGCGCTCGCGCCCCGGGGCGGGCGGGTCGTCGTGGTCGCCTCGCGCAACGCCCTGGCCCCCGGTCCCGGCGCCGTCGCCTACTCCGCATCGAAGGCGGCGGTGACGCAGGTGGCCCGGGTGGCGGCGCTGGAGTGGGCCACCGACGGCATCCGGGTGAACGTGCTGCACCCCGACGCGGTCTTCGACACCGGGCTGTGGAACGCGGAGTTGCTGGAGGCCCGGGCCCGGCGCTACGGGCTGACCGTGGCGGAGTACACGCGCCGGAACCTGCTCCGTACGGAGATCACCAGCGCCCGGGTCGGCGACCTGGCCGCCACGCTCTGCGGGGAGACGTTCGCGGCCACCACGGGCGCGCAGATCACCGTGGACGGGGGGAACGAGCGGGTGATCTGAGGGCGCTGACGCCTCGGCCCGCGGCGGCATCAGGTCCGCTCGGTGACCTGGCCTGCTGGCTCGCGCCGGACGTCGTCCACCGAGGTCCGACCTCATCCGTTCGGATTACCGGTGATCCACTGTTCGGTGGCGGCGGCGTCATCCTTATGGCAGACTCCTGGCGGGTTGTTTGACACGTATGTGTCACGCGGCGAGGGGATTGAGAGGCGCGGGCGCCGGCCGGTGTAGGACGGCCGGAGCCCGCGCCTCTCTTCACCGGTTGGGCGCAGTCGGAGGGGTCGGGCCCTGTTCGGGCTCGCCGTACCGCTGGTGGGGTTCGACCCCCAATGGATTCGCCGACGCGAGCAGGCCCGCCTCGGCCGGGTTGGGGCGTCGCCGTAGCCGGCGGGTGTCGTCCGTTCGCGTGTCGGAGCGTGTCGATGCGTTCACTGTTGGCACAATCGGCGTCGTCGGGAAGAGCAGTCCCCGGAGGTGCGTGTGGTGCGGGTTCGCGGCCGGTTCGCCCGGACGATGCTGCGTGGGGCGCTGGTGGTCGGTGGCGTCCTCGGAGCCTGGGGCGTGGCCGAGGCGGCAGCGGAAGAGCCTGCCTACGCTGTCGGACCGCCTCGCCTGTGTACGTTGGGCGACCTGCTGGACGGCGCCGGGGCCGTCGTGGACGGATCGCTGTCCTGCGCTGCTGCGTCGTCCGCCGACCGTGGATCCCCGGCCGTCGCCGGTGTGGGCGTCGGCCCGGCGGGGCCGGGGAAGCCGCGATGGGCGAGCTGGAGGCCGGGCACGACGTCGCCGACCGGCAGGATCGCGCCGCCGGCACACCCGGAGGTGGGGATCTCCGTACGGGTACCCAGTGGTGTGCGGCTCGCGAAGGTGCGGGCACCAATGCGCCGGGCGGTGGACGCGATCCCGCCCGACGGAGTGGACTCAGTCGCCGAGGTGGCCGAACCGGTGACGCGTCGGGTCGTGGGCGATGTCCCGCCCGTCGTGCGGGAGGCCGCCGAGGCCGGCCTGCTGGAGCCGGTCGGCGCGGTCCTCCGTCCGGTGGTCGAGCCGGTCGTCGAGGCCCTGGCACCCGACCTGGCGCCGGTGCTCGAGCTGACCCGGCCGATCATCGGCCCACCCGCTGCGCCCCCGCCTCCGGCCGGCGATCCGGCGGACGTCGGGCCTGCGCCGGCCGAAGACGTGCCGGCCGTCACGGCGCCCGCCACCGACGAGGGCCCGCTGCCCGTGCCGCCGATGAATCGCGGCGTCATGCCACGCATCCCGGGCAGCATGGCAACCACGTCACCCGCGACGTCGGGGGAGTCGACGTCCGCCGGTGCGCCGGGCGCCGGCGCAACCGAGGCGACCCACCCGATGCGGCAGTCCCCGCCGGCCCACACTCCCGGTGTCACGCCGGCCGCGTCCGGCAACTCGGCCGGCACCAGCTCCGCCGGCGGGTGGACCGGCGCCGCCGTCGACACCGCGCTGGGTTCGTGGACCCCGGACCTGGAGTCCCAGGGCTGGTGCGCGCCCCGCTGCGAGGAACTCGCGGACCGGCCGCGCCAGCCCGATACCCGACCCGCCTGAGCCCTCCCGCCCGGCCCCGGACGCATCGTCGCCGTCACCAGCGGAAGTCATCGGAGGCGCAACAAACCTCAAGGGACGGCGTACGGGGAGCGGCTCGCCATGTCGGCAACCCTTCGGGCAGTGGTGGTCGCTGCCGCGCTGACGATCCGTACCGCTGGCGGCGCCGGCATCACCACGATCGCCTGGACGGTCCGCTGACGGGTCGCCGCTGTGGCCACCGGACCCGGGGCGGGCGAACGACCAGATGCCGTGCCCGCACGACGAGGGCCGTGGGCTCGCGTCCGGGCCGGGAGCTGCCCTGCCTCGACGCGGCGCCTCCCGTCCTGATCGGGCCGCCTGGACTCCCGGCGCCGTTGTCGGCCTGATCGACCAAGTCCATCTGCCCGCGGCTACTCCGTCTGTCGAGCAGCCGTACCTGCGAAGAGGAGAAGCTGTGACGGAAACCCTGCCGCTCGGACGTGCCCGGTGGTGCGACATCGGCGAGGTCGTCCACCTCGTCGCCGATGCCCTCGCCGCCAGCGCCGTCGGGGCATGGCTCGTACCCGACGAGCGCCGTCGACACGACGTGCTCCGCGCCGTCACCCGGATCTGGACCGAGCACGCGCTCCTCTTCGGCGAGGCATACCTCCTCGACGACCACTCCGCCGCCGCGGTCTGGTTCCACCGGTACGGCCGGATCCCGCCACCGACCGGATACGGCGAACGGCTCGCCGTCGCCTGCGGCGACCACCTCGATCGTTTCCTCTGCCTCGACGGCGTCCTGGCCGCCCATCGGCCCACCGGCCCCCACAACCACCTGGCGTTCTTCGCTGCCACGCCGGACCGGCGAGGCGCCAACCGCGCCGGCGCCCTGCTCACCACGAGCCACGCCCGGATGGACCACGCCTCGCTGCCCGCCTACACCGAGGCGACCACCCTCGACGAGCGTGACCTCTACACCCGGCACGGCTATGTCGCCCATGAGCCCTTCACGCTCCCCGACGGGAGCACCGCCTACCCGATGTGGCGCAGCCCAGGAGCGGACAGGACGCCGTCACCGCTCACCCGACGCGGAGCTGTCGGCCGCTGACCCCCTCCCCACGCACCGCCGTGCCTGTCCGCCTTCCGCTCGCCTGCACCCCAGGAGGGATCAATCCGGTGTCGACACCAGCTACGACAGGATCGCTTGGAGGGGGGCGCTGAGGTGCCGGCAGACCGAATTTCTCGTACGCGCCGTCTGAACGGCCTTCCGATCCGGGTGATCCTCGACGCATCGGCGATCCTCGCGTTCGCCGAGGAGTCGATCGACGTGGGCGAGGTGATCGCCGAGGTGGCCGACGAGGGGTGCATGTTCGGGCTGCCGGTGGCGTGCCTTGCCGAGGCGTTTCGGCTGGCCGACGCGGACCGTCTCGACATGGTCGTCAACCACCCGGCCGCCGCGGTGCTGACGGTCGACCCCCTCAACTGGCGGGCGTGCGCCATGACTCACCTCATGCTGGGGCGCTTCGACGCCGCGAGCGCTCTGCTCGCCGCCGTCGACAACGAGTGCCACCTGCTCACCGGACAGCCCGGCCTGTACGCGGCTCTCGCCGACGGGGGGCCGATCATCCCGCTTCAGGTCGGAAGACGGCCAACTGGTTGGCAGCACGGCTCGCCCGACTGGAGCGAGTGCCAGGTGCCGTTCCTCGAAGGATCGTGACGCCCGACGACGTAGCCGAAGGCGCCCGTGCAGCCAGCCCGCTGCTCAGCGGAGCCCATGGTCGACACCGTCGACGCCCGCGACGGGGTCGGTCGGACGCAGCACCCGGCTCGCGGCCCGCCACCCTCGCGCCGGCAGCGAACGGCTGACTGTCGCGGTGGTCACCGAAGCTCGCGGGCGTAGCAGACCGACAGCGGCAGTAGATCGTGCCGGCGGCCGACTTCTCGCCGTTGACTCCCTGCGGGCTGAACGCCCACCAGCGGGTCTGGCTGCCCTCGGCGAGGCGGGACAGGTCGACCGTCATGGACTTGGTGCCGGCGGGAACGGCCACCGAGTAGTGGACGGTGCCGTTACGGGACACAGTTGGCTGATCTTGGTCTCGCCAAGGGGGGGGGGCCACGCGCCGCCGAGCGCTATGCCGGAGCGGTGGCGTCGACCCGCAGGCGGGCGACGTGGTCGACCAGGGCGGCCCGCAGACCGTCGTGGTCCCGAAGGTCAGCCCCGAAGATCTCCCGGACGTCCAGGAAGGAGCCGACCAGGCGGTGCGGGTCGGTGCCGCCGGCCGCCACCGCGGCGCGCAGCCGGTCGGCCAACGGGTCCGCCAACGGCACCGCCCTGTCGCAGGCGTCGGCGACGTACGTCATCCACGCGGCGATCGCCAGCGCGGCATGCTGGGGCACCACACCGGCGGCGAGGCGGTCCCGGACGGTGTCCACCAGCCGGACCGGCAGCTTCTGGGATCCGTCCATGGCCACCTGGGCGGTGCGGTGCCGCAGCGCCGGGTTGGCGAAGCGGGTGAGGACCTCGCGTCGGTACCGGTCCAGATCCAGTCCCCGCGGGACGCGCAGCGTGGGCGCGACGTCCTCGGCCATCAGCGCGTCGGCGGCCACGGCGAGGTCGTCGTCGGCGAGCGCCTGCGCGATCGTCTCGTGTCCGCGCAGCGCGCCCAGGTAGGCGAGCAGGGAGTGGGTGCCGTTGAGCATGCGCAGCTTGACGGACTCCCAGGCGGCGACGTCATCGGTGAGCACCGCTCCGGCCAGTTCCCAGGCCGGTCGGTCGGCCGCGAAGTCGTCCTCGATCACCCACTGCCGGAAGGGCTCGGCGACCACGAGGCCCTCGTCGCGCAGGCCCAGGATCGCCGCGGCCTCGGCACGGTCCCGGGGGGTGGTGGCCGGGACGATCCGGTCGACCACGCAGGACGGAAAACGTGCCGACCCGCCGATCCAGTCGGCGAGCACGTCGCCCTCGGCCGACGGCAACGCGGCCAGGAAGTCGTGCACCAGGCGGCGCAGGACCGTGCCGTTGCCGACCAGGTTGTCGCAGGACAGGATCGTGACCGGACCGGCGTCGAGTGCCCGCCGTCGTCGCAGCCCGCGGACGAGTTGACCGACGGCGGTGCGGGGCGGGCGGCCCCGCAGGTCGGCGGCGACCTCCGGATCCGTCAGGTCCAACCGGCCGTCGCCGCCTCGCCGGTAGCCCTTCTCGGTGACCGTGAGGGTCACCAGCCGGACCGCGGGATCGGCGAGCCGGTCGACGACCGCCGCCGGATCATGCGGCCCGGCGAGGATCTCCCGGACACTGCCGACCACCCGCAGGGGCGCGGCTGCCGGCCCGCGCTCCAGCACCGAGTAGAGGCCGTCCTGCGCCGTCAACTGGTCGCGTACGGCCGCGGAGCGTTGCGTCACCGCGGTGATTCCCCAGTCGTCGCGGCCGGCGGCGGCCGCCGCCAGCTCGGTGAAGACCGCCTGGTGTGCCCGGTGGAAGGCACCGATACCGAGGTGCACCATGCCGACCCGCACCGCGCGCGGATCCACCGCCGGCCCGATCCAGCCACCGTGACCCCGCGGTGCAGCGGCGAGGCCGCCCAGCGACAGCCGTGGCCCCGACTCCGCCGTGGCGGTCACGACAGCCAGCGGTCGAGGTGCTCGGCGACGAAGTCGTCGTCGCGCAGCTGCGGGTACGCCCGCCACACCCGGTCGATCTCCGCGAGCTGACCCGGGCTGAGCGATTCGCGCTCGTCCAGGCACCACAGCCCGGCGAGCAGCCCCTGTCGGCGCAGCACCTCGTGGATGCCGGAGAGGCAGCCGTGGAACCCGCCGGCGACGTCGAAGATGGCGGCGTTGGCATCGGTGAGGGCGAGTTCGGTGGCGAACGCCTCGCGTAGGGCGTCCGGGTCGCCGGCCTTCGCCAGCCGGGCGGTCCGGTGCAGGTGCACCGCGCGCTGGGTCCACACCGACCACTGCCCGAGCAGCCCACCGACGAACTCGATTTCCCGGGAGCCGTCGACGGGGTAGCGCGAGAGCAGGTCGCCGACGATGTGGTCGTCGTTGCCGGTGTAGAGGGCGATGTCGGTGCTGCGCCCCGACGCGGCCACGCCGAGGATGACGTCGAGCGACGCGTACCGGTCGAACGGGGCGACCTTGATGCCGATGACCGACGGCAGGTCCGCCAGGCTGGTCCAGAACGACCGGGACAGAACCCGGCCGCCGACGGCCGGTTGCAGGTAGAACCCGATCACCGGCAGCACCTCGCCCACCGCCGCCGCCCGCTGGACCAGCTCGTCCTCGGTGAGGTCGCCGGCGCCGTACGGGGCGAGCAGGATCGCGTGGTAGCCGAGTTCGGCGGCCAGCTCCGCCTCGGCGACGGCGTGCCGGGTCGGCCCGCAGGCGCCGGCGACGAGGATGGTGTCGGGGGACTCGTACTCGGCGGCGGTGGTGGCGGCCAGTTCGAGGACGGGCCGGAGCAGGCCGTGGCGGGGCTCGTGGATGGCGAACTGGGTGGTGTGTACGGCGACGGCGACGCCGCCGGCGCCGGCCTCCAGGTAGTAGCGGGTGAGGGCGCGTTGGCGGCGTTCGTCGAGTTTGAGGTGGGCGTCCAGCGCCAGGGGGTGCGCGGGAATCACCGTGCCGGTACGGAAGAGTGTCAGCGGGTCGGTCGTCCTGGCCTGAACCGTCGTGGTCATCGGCACCTTCCATTCCGCGTCTGGGATCGAGTGGGCCTGCCCGGCACGCTGCTGCTGCCTTCGTCCGTGGGTCAGGGAATCGTGAGGCGGCCGGAGCGGCTCGTGGGATCCCAGGCCCCGAAGGCGCCGAGCAGGGTGCGGGCCATGGCCCGGTGACCGTGCTGGCCGGGGTGGCACCCCATGGCGTACCAGTGCTCGGGCGCCGGGTGGTCGGTGTCGGTCCACACGGCGTAGTGGTCGACCAGGGGTGCCGCGGTGTCGGTGGCGACGGCCCGGATCGCGTCGACGTAGCGGGGGAGGTGCTCGACGACGTGCTCCGGAGCCGTCGACAGGGTGTCGTTCGGTGTCTGGACCACGACCAGGCTGTCCGCCCCGGTGCGGAGCCGCTCGACGACCGACCGGTAGGTGGACGAGAACGTGGCCAGGCCGGCCTCACCGTGCTTCGTGTCGTTCAGCCCGATGCCCACCACCACGACGTCCGGTCGGAAGCGCAGGGCGAGCCGCTCGAGACGCTCGTCGAGGTCGGTGACGGTGTAGCCGCTCACGGCGGTGTTGACGAACGCGTCCGCGGTCCGACCCAGCTCGCGCAGGCGTTCGGTGAACAGCTCGGGGTACGACCGGGCGCCGTAGGTGTGCCAGGTCCCAGCGGTCACGCTGTCGCCGATGAACGTCCAGGTCAGCGGCGTCTGCCGGGCGGTGACGGCGGTCAGTGCGGGGTGCGGGTCCACGTTTCGCTCCTTTGTGTCAGTGGATGCGTACCGGTTTCCCGGCCCGACCCGACTGGTAGACCGCCTCGATGAAGGCCACGGCCGCCCGCGCCTGGGCGGCGGTGACCAGAGGCGGGCGACCGGTGCGGGCCGCGGTGACGAAGTCGGTGAGCTGGGCCAGTTGCTGGTCGGTCGGTACGCCGTCCGGGCTGGGTGGTTGCCCGCCGTGCCTCGAGGTGTAGTGGGTGAGCTGTTCCGCCTCCACCACCACCGAGCCGCCGTCACCGAAGACCGTGTACCGGATCGGGACGCTGTCGTAGGCGGCGGTGGTCGCCAGGAAGGTCAGTAGCGCGCCGCTGCGCAGCCGGGCGGTGACGGCGACGGTGTCCTCGACCTCGATGCGTTCGTGGGCGAGCAGGTCGGTGTACGCGAACACCTCGTCGACCTCGCCGAGCAGCCACAGCGCCAGGTCCACCAGGTGCACTCCCTGGTTCATCAGGGCGCCACCGCCGTCGAGGGCCCAGGTGCCACGCCAGTCGCCGGCGTCGTAGTACTCCTGGCCGCGCCAGAGCGCGACCTCGAAGGTGGCGGACGTGATCCGCCCCAGGTGACCGTCGCGGACGGCGCGGAACACGAACTGGTTCGCCTCGGCGAACCGGCGTTGGCTCACGACGCTCAGGGTCCGGCCCGACCGCTTCTCCGCGTCGAGGATCTGATCCGCGGCCTCGACCGTCACGTCGATCGGCTTCTCCAGCAGCACGTGCTTGCCGGCTTCGAGCGCGGCGACCGTGACGGCCGCGTGCAGGCCGCTCGGGACCGCCACGACCACGGCGTCGACGTCCGGGCGGGCGAGCAGTTCCGGCACCGACCGGGTGGCGTCGACTCCGAACTCGGCCGCGACGGCGTCGGCGTGCCCGGTGCTCTCGTCGGCGACCGCGACCAGCGTCGCGTCGGCGGCGCCGCTGGCCAGGCGCTGGACGTGAGCCCTGCCGATGACGCCGACCCCGATGACGCCGACGCGGAGCGGACCGTGGGGTGGGGGCATGTTCCGTCCTTTCCTAGGACCGGCTGGTCAGCGCGTCGGTGATCGCCGCCATGACCACGATCGGGGAGAGCAGGGCGCGTGGGTCGACCGGTGACCGCCCCCGGTCGCAGGCGTCGACGAACCGGGCGAGCGCGGGGGCGTTGTAGTCGGGGCCGATCGTCGGGGACTCGGTCAGTACGCCGCGCGTCCCGGTGGCCACCACCTGGAACGGGACGCGGTCGTCGGTGGGCGTGACGAAGGTGAAGGTCACCACGACGTCGTCGATCCGGGTGAGGGCCACCGTGGTGTCGCCTTCGCGAACCAGGTCGACCGATGCCGACTCCGGCTCGACGGGCGGGTCGCCGAGCAGTTGCAGGGCCAGTTCGACCTGATGGATGCCGTAGAAGAACAGGCCAGCCCACTCGCTGTCGGGGTCGGCCGGGCCGATGACGGCGAGCTGGCGCAGCCGACCGATCCGTTCCTGTTGGTCGGTGAGCCGGGCGACCTCGGGGACGAACCGCAGGGCCGAGCAGGACACCAGCGGCGCGTGGCCGCGCGCGGCGGCCGCGAGGATCGCCTGGGCGTCGTCGACCGATGCGGCCAGGGGCTTGTCGACCAGCACCGGCAGCCCGGCGTCCAGCAGTGGCTCGGCCTGTTTCCGGTGGTGGCGCCCGTCGCGGCTGCTGACGATCGCCGCGTCGACCCGTCCGATCAGGTCGCTCGGATCGTCGACGACGAGTTCGATGCCGCCGGTCTCGGACAAGGCCGCGTTGCGGTCGGTCGGGCCACCGGCCAGGGCGACCACCCGGTTGCCGGGGTGTCGTTGCTCGGTGTTCAGGAAGCGGATGAAGTGGTCGACGTGTGAATTCTCGGTGCCGATGATTCCGATCCGTCTCACCAGACTGCCCCTCTTCGACGTCGACACCCGACTGCCCCAAGCCTCGCCTGCAATCGGTTGCACGTCAAGGGTCTTCCCGGCCGTCGGGTGGCCCGACCTGAAAGGACGTGTTGCCACCTGAGCCGCACCCGTTCGACATGCCAGGCGTGGGGGCCGTGGGATTTCGGGCGAGCAATCGATTGCAGTCGAGCTGGGCGTAGCCTTACCCTGGCCCGGTGAACCCGGATGGCGCCGCTGACGAGCATCACGAGCCGGAGCAGGGCCGGAACTGGTGGCGGCGGTGGCTGGGCGCGGTCCGCGATCCGGACGGGTCGTGGGAGATCGGATCGGCGCGGCGGGCCGCTGACGGGACGCTGCGCTGTCCCGTCGACCTGACCTCGTACGGGACGACGATGCGGGCGGAGTTGGTCCGGCCGGCGGGTGAGGACGTCCGCCCGGCCGTGGTCGTGCCGTTCTACGAGGTGGCCACCCTGTTCGGTGAGCCGTGCGCCCGCACCGCCGGCCGCAGTGCCGCTCAGCGGGGATCCCAGGCCTACGCCCGGCACCTCGTCGCGCGCGGCTTCGTGGTCCTCGCCGTGCCGTGGTGGTTCGAGTACGTGCTCGATCCGGCGACGGAAACGGTCTCGCTGAGCGAACGGTACGGACCGAGCGCCGCGTCGCACGCGGACTCGTTGGCGATCACCGGCCTGGGCCGCAGCCTCGCCGATCTGTTCCTCGCGGTGGACGCCCTCGCCTGCGTACCGTGGGTCGAGCCCCGGCGGATCGGTGCCTTCGGCCACTCGCTCGGCGGGAAGCTGGCGCTGCACCTGACCGCGCTGGACACGCGGATCGCCGCGGGAGTCGCGCACGAATCGGGCCTGGGCCTGGCGTACTCGAACTGGGCCGATCCCTGGTACCTCGACGGCGCGGTGCCGCCCGACCGCGACCACGACGACCTGCTCGCCCTGGTCGCGCCCCGACCGTTCCTGCTCGCCGGCGGCGGCGCCTCGGACGGATGGCACAACCACCGGCTGGTCGAGCGGGCCGCCCGAGGGTGGCCCGGACCACCCGGCCTGGAGACCCTCTACCACAACACCGGACACGCCCACCCCGACCACGTCCTGGACGCCTGCTACGCGTGGTTGCGCGGGCGCCTGGCCGCCGTCGACACCCCCGAGGAGACCAGCCCGCCATGACCAAGCCGACCCTCTGCGTCGTCGTCGCCCCGGACGAGTACGACCTGCTGTTCGCGCCGGAGTCCCAGGAACGACTCCACGACCACGCGGTCGTCGAGTTCGGCGACGGCGACCGGGGGACGGTGCTGCCGCCGGCCGCCGCCGACCGGTTCGACGTCGTCGTCACGTCGTGGAGCACGACGCCGTTCGACCCGGCTCGACTGAGGGGCGAGCGGCTGCGACTCGCCCTGCACTCGGCCGGTTCGATCCGCCGGCTGTTCCCGGCCGCGGTCCTCCGGTCCGGGCTGCGGGTCTGCCAGGCCGGTGCGGCGGCCATGGCGCCCGCCGTCGCCGAGATGGCGCTCACCCTGACCCTCGCTCTGCTGCGGAACCTGCACCGGCACGACCGTGCCCTGTGGACGGGACGTGACTGGGCGGCGGCCCGGCAGCCGGTACTGGGCCGGGCGCTGGCGGCGCGCAACGTCGGAATCGTCGGCTTCGGTCGCACCGGGCGGGAGTACGCGCGGATGGTGCGGGCGTTGGGCGCGTCGGCGCTGCGCGCGTACGACCCGTACGCCGACCCGACGGTGGCCGCGGGGCACGGGGTGGAGCTGGTCGGGTTGGCGGAGCTGTTCCGGTGCAGCGACGTGGTCGCCGTGCACGCGCCGTCCACCCCGGAGACCCGGCACCTGGTCGGTCGCGGCGAACTCGCCGCGCTGCCGGACGGCGCGATCGTGGTCAACACGGCCCGCTCCTGGGTCGTCGACGAGGAGGCCCTGCTCGCGGAGCTGGTGCCGGGCCGGCTCTCGGCCGGGTTGGACGTGTTCGACACCGAGCCGCTGCCGTCGACGAGCGCGTTCCTGGGTCTGCCGAACGTCGTCGTCACGCCGCACGTCGCGGGCGGCACGGTCGAGGCGCGACGGACGCAGGGTCGGATCGTGGTCGACGAGCTGTGCCGGTTCGTGGCCGGCGCACCGCTCGAACACGAGGTGAGCGTGGCGTCCTACGACCTGCTGGCGTGACCGGGCCGGCGGGCGCGTCGCGGTGAGGGCCGGGTGCGGACCCCGGCGGGCGGCCGACCGCCCGTCGGTCGGCGACCGGCCAACCTGCACCGACGACCCCGCTCGCCGGGAACGGTTCGGCCTATCGATGCCCTTGACCGGTGGCGGTGCCGACGCTAGGTTCTCTGCAACCGATTGCACGAAGAGAAGCAGGCGGGGGCAGGCTGTTTCAGAAGGAGGGGGCGGCATGAGCGGTATTTCCAGGCTCCGATTGGGCGCCATGGTGCTGACGGTGACGCTGGCCGTCGCCGGCTGCAACGGCGGGGACAGCGCGATGCCGACGGACCCGGGCGCCGTCGAGGGTTCGGTGACCTTCTGGACCTACCCCATCGGGGACAGCGGCAAGGACAGCTACTGGGATCCGGTGGTCGAGCAGTTCAAGCAGAAGTACCCGAAGGTCGACGTCGACGTCGTGGTGCAACCGTTCACCAACCGCGAGGAAACCCTCGTCACGGCGATCGCCGGCAAGCAGGGCCCCGACGTCGTCTACTTCAACCCCGACTTCATCCCCAAGTTCGCCGTCGAGGGCGTGCTGGAGCCCGTCGAGGACGTCATCGCCGACGACCGGGACGACTTCACGCCGGCGGCGCTCGACGCGATGTCGTGGGACGGCAAGCTCTACGGCGTGCCGCTGCTGATGCAGGCGCTGATCGGCGTGTGCAACAAGCAGGTGCTCGCCGCGTCCGGGGTGGAGAAGTGCCCGGAGACCTGGGCGGACATCGAGCAGATGGCGCCGAAGGTGAAGGCGGCCGGATACGTCCCGACCGACTACGTGGCCGCCCAGACCCTGACCCTCAACCACAGCTTCTACCCCTACCTGTGGCAGGCCGGCGGTGAGGTCCTGACCGCCGACGGCAAGAAGGCGGCGTTCAACAGCCCCGAGGGGCTGCGGGCCCTGGAGTTCGTCAAGAAGCTGGTCGACAACGGGTGGACCTCGCAGCAGAGCCTGACCACGGCCGAGACGCTGGAGCAGAGCGCGCTGGGGCAGGGCAAGCAGGCCTACTCGCCCAACAACACGACCGCCAGCCTGGCGAAGCTGTTCAAGCCGGAGGAGTTGGTGGTCAGCCAGCCGCTCACCGACAAGGTGCAGGTCGCCGCCGGCTCGGTGGGTGGGCTGTCGGTGCTGGCCGGCAGCGACGCCAAGGCCGCGTCGAAGGCGTGGATCGACTTCCTGACCAGCCCGGAACACATGCGGTCCTTCGACCAGAAGAACGGCTACTACGCGCCGAGGAAGTCCGTCACGGGGCTGTACGCGGACAACCCGGGGATGGCCGAGGGCGAGAAGCACCTGGACGTCATCCGGTCGGGCGTCATCCACCCGAAGGCGCGCGAGATCATGAACCTGATCAAGCCGCACCTGCAGGCCGTGCTGCTCGGCAAGACCGCACCCGGGGACGCGCTCGCCGCGGCGGAGAAGGACGTCAACGCGCTCCTCGAGCGCCGCTGATTCACATTCGACGGTCGCAGGCGTGGCCGTGCCCGGCACGCCTGCGACCACCGGCGAAGGAGGTGTGGTGAGCGAGCAGGCCGTAGGGACAGTCCAGCCAGTGCCGCAGTCGGGGGCACGACGCGCGAGAAGGCCCTGGTGGCGCTCGCGGGCCGCCTTCGCCGGCTACCTGTTCATCCTGCCGTACGTTCTCTTCTTCCTGGTGTTCCGGATCATCCCCGCGGTCATGGGCATGTTCCTCAGCCTGGGCGACTACGGGATCGCCGGCACCTTCACCTTCGTGGGGACGGAGAACTTCACCCGGCTGTTCGACGATTCGCTGTTCTGGAACTCGCTGAAGGTCACCGCCTACTACACCCTGCTCACCATCCCGCTGAGCGTGGGTGTGTCCCTGGCGATGGCGACGCTGTGTGACCGGACCCTGCGCGGGATGAGCATCTACCGCTCCATCTTCTTCCTCCCGGTCGTCACCAGCACGGTCATGTCCGGAATCATCTGGGTGTGGATCTTCGAGGTCGACGGTCCGCTCAACTGGCTGCTCAACCTCGTCGGCATCCCGGACGTGGGCTGGTTGCAGAGCGAGGCCATGGTCATCCCCGCGCTGGCGATCGTGAGCGCGTGGAAGGGCTTCGGCTACAACATGCTCATCCTGCTCGCCGGAATGCTCGCCATCCCCAACGAGTACTACGAGGCCGCCCACGTCGACGGGGCCGGGTGGCGGCGCCGTTACTGGCACGTCACGCTGCCGCTGCTGAAGCCGGCCCTCTTCTTCGTCCTGGTCCTGGAGATCATCGGATCCTTCCAGGTGTTCGACACCATCTACGTGATGACCGGTGGCGGGCCGGTACGCGCCAGCTACTCGCTGACGTACATGATCTACGACCAGGGCTTCGGCTACTTCGACTTCGGTTACGCCAGCGCCGCCGGCGTCGTCCTGCTGGTCATCACCCTCATCACCTCGCTGATCCAGCACCGCCTGATGAACAAGGGGAAGTCGGCATGAGCACCACGGTCGCGCACGCCCCCGCCCCACCGACGGCCAGCGCGCCGCAGACTCCCGTACGACGGCCCGACCGGCGGCGGCGCCGGGCCCTGTGGATGCACGTCCCGCTGGCGCTCTGCGCGGTGGTGACGTTCTTCCCCTTCTGGGCGATGCTCGTGCTGTCCCTGCAACCGAAGCAGGGCGTGGAGCTGCCGGGCTCGTTGCTGCCGGACAGCATCTCCTTCGACGCGTACGCCGACGCCCTCGGCAGCAACCAGGTGTACGAGTGGGCCCTCAACTCGGCGGTCTACTCGTTGGCGTCGGTGGTCCTCGTCCTGCTCTTCGCCTCGATGGCGGGCTACGCGTTCGCCAAGAAGCGGTTCCTGGGCAGGGAGTTCGTCTTCTGGTTGTTCGTCGCGATGCTCATGGTGCCGGGGCACCTGACGCTCATCCCGCTGTTCATCATGGTGTCGGAGATGGGTGGCCTGGACACGATGTGGGGGATGGTCGTGCCCACCATCGCCAACGCCCAGGCCATGTTCCTGATGCGGCAGTTCATCCAGGAGATCCCCGACGAGTTGATCGAGGCGGCCCGCATCGACGGCGCGAGCGAGTTCCGGGTCTACTGGTCGATCATCCTGCCGCAGACCAAGCCGATCATGGCCACGCTCGGCACCTTCGTCTTCCTGTGGCACTGGAACGACTTCCTCTGGCCCCTGGTGTCCCAGCGCAGCCCCGGCAACTACGTGCTGACGGTGGGTCTGAACAGCCTCCAGGAGCAGGACACCGAACTGGCCACCACGATGGCCGCCTCCGTCATCACCTTCGTCCCCACCGTCGTGGTCTTCGTCCTCCTGCAGCGGTTCTTCGTCCGCGGCGTGATGATGAGCGGCCTCAAGTAGCGGCGTCCCGCGCTCAGCGGCACGCCCTTCCACCTGTCTCTGCCATCGATTGCAGTAATCGCGAGGCGCAATCCGGACGAACAGAAGAGGTGCCCTTATGCGATCGCTCCTGCCCAGCGGACTCCGGCGAGGCTCGGTCGTCCTCGCCGCCTGTCTCCCGCTTCTCCTGCTGACGACCACCGCCGCCCCGGCGGCACCCCCCGCTGTCGTGGCGACCGCCGGTCAGGTCACCGACCTGGGACCGGCGCTCTACACGGTGAACGTCCGCAACGCCGAATTCGGCACGCTGCCCGACGGCACGCCGGTGGCCTACGCGATCTCCAACGGCACCCCGGCCAGCTTCACCGTCGTCGACGCCCGTGACGGCAGGCGGATCACGGCCGTCCCGCTGGACGGCTACACCGTCGGCGGGTGGGTGGAGCTGGCGCCCGACGGCACCGTCTACTTCTCCGTACGCGCCCCCACGCCAGCGGCCGTGTTCCGCTTCCACCCCGACACCCTGCGGCTGGAGCATCTCGGCGGGATCGCCGGGGAGACGGCCCTCTACTCGGCCACCTTCGACGCGAACGGCGTGCTGTACTTCGGCACCTACCCGCACGCGAAGCTCGTGTCGTTCGACCCGGCGACCGGCCGGTTCCGCGACTACGGCAGCCTCACCACCGACGCCGCCTACGTCTTCTCGGTCGGGATCGTGGCAGGCAAGGTCTGGGCCGGCACCGGACCGGTGCCCCACCTCTACCAGGTCGATCCGCTATCCGGTCAGACCACCGAGATGTCGGTGCCCGCGTCCCTGCTCGAGAACACCGACTGGTTCATCGGCATCGAGCCCCGCGACGACCTGGTCTTCGTGCGGCTCTCCCCACGCGGCACGTACGACATGGCGGTGTACGACCTGAGGCGCGAGCGGTGGCTTGACCAGGTCATCGGCAACACCTTCGGCGCGGAACCCACCGCCCAGGGGCGCGACGGCACCTTCTACCTGATGGCCGGCGGAACCCTCACCGGCTACCAGGTGCCCGCCCGCCGCCGCGTCTCGACCGGCTTCGAGGACAGCACCCTGCCGGCCCAGCTGGCCGACGCCGTGGGCACGTACGGAATGAGCCTCGTCGACCTGCGCGAACCGCTCTTCCCCGGCGAGACCGTGGTGGGCATCGACACCGATGGCCGCCTCTGGCACTACAACCTCGCCACCAGACGGTCCCGGATCGTCCCCGCCGACGTGCTGGGCTCGCCCGCCGGGGCGCACAGCATGGGCGTCGGCCCCGACGGCACCGTGTACATGGGCGCCTACCTCAGCAGCGGCGTGATGAGCCGGATCGACCAGGAGTCGCAGCAGGTCGAGCAGGTCCGCGGGCCCAAGCAGGCCGACGCGATCGTCAGCCACGACGGGACGATCGCGGTGAGCTCCTATCCCGGTGCCGTCGTGCACACCGGCGACCCGGCGCAGCCCTGGGCCTGGGGCACCAATCCGCGCAAGGTGCTGGAGCTCGGCCGGGGCGAGCCGCACTTCCAGGACCGGATCTTCGCCATGACCTCGGCGGGGGAGCGGCTCGCGGTCGGCAGCGTCCCGGACTACGGGCAGCTCGGCGGCGCGCTGACCCTCGTCGACCCCGCCACCGGGGCCGCCGAGGTCCACCGCGACGTCGTCGACGACCAGAGCGTCGTGTCGCTCGCCTACCGGGACGGGGTCGTCTACGGCGGTACGTCGATCCACGGCGGGCTGTCCAGCGCGCCGACGCAGGACCAGGCGCGGCTGTTCGCCTGGGACGTGGCCGCTCGCCGGCTCGCGTGGAGCGACGTGGTCGTGCCGGGCGCGACGGTCATCCACGAGCTCGAGTTCGGCCCAGACGGCCTGCTGTGGGGGATGGCCGACGACGGCACCGTCTTCGCGTACGACCCGGGTCAGCGGATGGTGCTCCGGTCGGTCGCGACCGGCCTGCGCAACACCAACACCTGGGGCCGGGTCTCGTCGCTGTACCACCGCCCGGCCGACGGGCTCTTCTACGGCAACGCCGGCGGCCGGCTCTTCCGGTTCGACCCGACGACGCTGGCGATCGAGGTGCTCGTCGAGTCCGGCGTACGGGAGTCGGCGATGGACGGGCAGGGCCGGATCTACTTCGCCGACGCCACCCACGTCTACCGCTTCGATCCCGCGACGACACACCAGTAGCGCCCACCCCGGCCCGCTCGCCCCGGCGAGCGGGCCGGCCCGTTTCGCCCATCGTCCCGTCCCGCGTCGACCGAAAGGTGACACCATGCCAGGTTCATCCAGACCCGGCCCACGCATCCGCCGCAGGGCGTTGCTCGCCCTGCTCCTGGGCGCGGCGGTACTCGCCGCCCTCACCGGTCCCGCACACGCGTCGCCCGTACCCGAGACGAGCGGCACCGCTGCCGCGCAGCACGACCCGATGGCCGAGTTCGTGGACCTCGGCTCGATGTACACGGCCAACGTCCGGCTCGCGGCGATGGACGTACGCCCCGACGGCACCCCCGTCGTCTACGGCTTCAGCGACGGCACCCCGGTGAGCTTCAACGCCATCGACGCCCGCACCGGCGAGCTGCTGCACACCACGACCTTTCCGGGCTACACCGTCGCCAGTTCCATCGTGGTGGACGACTCCGGGCTGGTCTACCTCAGCGTCCGGGCGCCCAACGACGGCACCCTGTGGCGGTACGACCCCGCAACCGACCAGGTGACCCGGATCGCCACGGGGGTGGTCGGTGAGGGGATGCTGCGGACGCTGCTGATCAGGGACGGCATCCTCTACGGCACCACCTACCCGGACGCCAAGGTCTACTCCTACGACCCCGCCACCGGGGCGTTCCGCGACTACGGCGGTATGACGACCGACGGGGACTACGCCTGGGGCTTCGACGAGGTCGACGGCAAGCTCTGGGTCGGCACGGGCGCCGTCCCGCACCTGTTCAGCCTCGACCCGGCCACCGGCGGGAAGACCGAGATCCCGCTGCCGGAGCCCGTGGCGACGAGGGCCAGCTTCATCAACCGGGTCACCCGCCACGGCGACCTGGTGTTCGTGCAGTACTCACCGACCCTGGACGGTCGCAACCACCTCGTCTACGACCTCTCCGCCGGGCGTTGGTGCTGCACCGACACGGTCGGGCAGCCGATCGCCTTCGGACACATGACCCGTGGTGCGGTGGACGGCCGCTTCTTCTACGCCTCCGGCGCCACGGTCCAGGGTTACGACGTCGCCACCCGGCAGACGACCTCCATCGGTTGGGAGGGCAGCCCCCTCGCCGCGGCGCTCGGCACCACCCGTGCCTTCGAGCCGATGCGACTCGGCACCCCGCAGTTCCCGGGCACGACCCTGGTGGGCATGCGCGGAGACGGCACGATCTGGCGGTACAACCTGCAGAACCGTACCGGCGACATCCTGCCGAACGTCATCCAGAGCACGCCGGCGACGGTCCACTCCGTCGGCACCGGCCCCGACGGAAACGCGTACTTCGGCGCCTACCTGAGCGCCGGCGTCATGGCCCGGGTCAACCGGGAGACGGGCCAGCTCGAGCAGCTGTCGGGGCCGAAGCAGGCCGACAGCATCACCACCCACGGCAACCGGATCGTGGTGGGCAGCTACCCCGGCGCGGAGTACTACGCGGGCGAGGTCGGCGGTGACGTCGCCTGGGACTGGGGCAGCAACTCCCGGCACCTGTTCTCGCTCGGCCGCGCCGAGTTCGGGCAGGACCGGCCGGTGACCCTCGTGTCGGCCGGTGACCTGGTGGTCGGCGGCACCGTCCCCGACTACGGGGAGCTGGGCGGCGGTCTCGTGGTCTTCGACCCGGGCAGCGGGGCGTACCAGTTCCACCGCGACGTCGTACCGGACCAGAGCGTGACCGCGCTGACCACGGTCGGTGGGCTCGTCGTCGGCGGCACCTCGATCCACGGCGGGCTGTCGAGCACCCCGACGCAGGAGCGGGCCGAACTCTTCGTCTGGGACGTCGAGGCCGGTGAGAAGGTCTGGAGCGGCCCCGTGGTGGGCGGCGGCGCCGTGGTCCAGGCGCTCACCGCCGGCCCGGGTGGCATGGTGTGGGGCCTGGTCGGGGACGGCACCGTCTTCGAGTTCGACCCGCGCACCCGCACCGTCACCCGGTCCTTCGACTCCGGATTCGCCGACGGCAACCAGTGGGGCTTCCGCACCGAGCTGTTCTACCGCGCCGCGGACGCCCGCTTCTACGGCAACGCCGGCGGAAAGCTGTTCTGGTTCGACCCGCGGACCCTGGAACACGGGCTGGTCCTGGCGCAGGACGTCCGCATCGCCGGCATGGACCGCGACGAGACGATCTACGTCGCGAACAACACCAACGTGTTCCGGTGGGAGCCCGCCGACGACCCGCGCGACTGCGACGCGACGGTCAACGGTACGCACGACGGCCCACTCCGGGTCACCGCGGGCAAGACCTGCGTCACCGACGCGGTGGTCGACGGTCCCGTCCAGGTCGACGCCGGGGCGAGTGTCCGGATCGAGGATTCCCACGTGCACGGTGGCGTCACCACGGACCAGGCCCGGGTGGTGAGCATCGCCCGGTCCCGCGTCGACGGAGCGGTGTCGATCACGCGTACCGGCGGACGTGTGCTGCTGTCCGGCAACACCATCGACGGCGCGCTCGCCTGCGCGGAGAACGGCTGGGCGCCGACCGACGACGGCGTCCGCAACGCGGTGACCGGGCAGGTGTCAGGGCAGTGCGTCGCACTGAAGGGAGAGTCGTCATGACCGACAACCGACGGAGCCGGGCCTGGGCCCGGTGGATGCTGAGCGCGGTGGTGCTGGCGCCGGTCGCGCTCGTGGCGCCACCCGCGAGCGCCGGTACGACCGCAGTGACCGCGGGCACCAGCGGGAACCTGCTGGCGAACGCGAGCTTCGAGGAGGTGGGTCCGGACGGCCTGCCCACGGGCTGGGCCCCGGTGTGGCCCGGCTCCGAGAAGTACTACTCCCTCGACGACACCGACGCCAGCGACGGAGACCGGAGCCTGCGGGTGCGCGACGCGAGCACGACTGCCGGCGCGGGGCTGCGAGCCGCGCGCGTGCCGGTGACCGGGGGCGTGAGGTACGCGTTCTCGATGGACCTCAAGCTCGCCAGCGGCGTGCTGCAACCGACGGTCTACTTCTACGACTCCGCCGGCGCCAGGGTCGCCCAGCCGTACCAGGTGCTGCGTCCGGCGCCCGGGGCGTGGGACCGCCAGGTGGCGACGTTCACGGCGCCGGCCGACGCGGTCAGCGCGGAGCCGCTGGTCTACTCCAGTTCGGTCGGTACCGTCGACGGCCTCGTCGACTCGGTCGCGTTCGCCGCCACCGGCCCCGGTCCACAGCCGCCGGCCGGTGTCGAGCAGGATCTGGGCGAGCCGATCGCCGGCATCACCAACGCCGGGGCGGGCTACACCACCGACTCGGCCGGACGGGACATCGGGGTGGTCATCGGCGGCGGCAGTCCCTCGACGTTCAGCGCGGTGGACATCGTGACCGGTGCGCGCCTGATGAGCCGGACGATGCCGAACGTGATCATGTCCTGGTCGTTCGTCACGACCGCCGACCGCGACATCTACATCGGCACCCAGACCAAGGGGGAGGTGTGGCGGTTCGACCCGGACGACCTCACCCTCGAACTCGTCGCCACCGCGCCGTTCGGTCAGACGCACCTGTGGTCGGCGACCCTCGACGACCGCGGCCGGCCGGTGTGGGGCACCTATCCGGACGGCAAGGTGATCGCCTACGACCCCGCCACGGGGCAGTGGCAGGACTACGGGGTGCAGGTCGACGGCAACATCTACGTGCGCAGCATCGACTCCGACGGTCGGTACGTGTACGCCGGTGGCGGCGCACTGCGGGCCAGCCTCACCCGCCTCGACACGCACACCGGCGAGATCCGGGAGATCCCGCTGCCACCCGGGCACGACGCCGACACCTTCCTCTACGACGTGACCGTCTCCGGCGGGCTGCTCTTCGCCCGGCCGACGCCCTCGACCGACCTGCTCGTCTACTCGCTGACCGAGCAGGCATGGGTGGACGTCGTACCCCAGGTCGTGGGTCTGGCGGTGTCTCCCGAGGTGAGCACCGAGGACAGCGGCGTGCGCCGGCGCGAGGCGCTGATCGCGCCGATCGACGGTGCGGTGATCGCCTACGACCTCGACACCCGGCAGCAGCGCCGGATCTCCATGAACCTCCAGGGATCCGCGGCCCGTGGCTGGGCCCTGATGGAGCTGGGCACCGACGGGTTCCCCGGCACGTCCGTGGTGACCGCGACCAGCAAGTCGATCTTCCACGCCTGGAACCCCGCCACCGGGCGGACGGCCGCGGTGCGCGCCGACGCGGAACTGACGCCGTTCCTGATCCGGTCGATGGCGACCGGCCCGCGCGGCGACATCTACGTCGGCGGGTACGGATCCCCGCCGGGGATCGCCCGGGTGGACGTGGACAGTGGCGCGACCGAGCCGCTCAACGGTGTCGGACAGACCGAGGGGCTCGTCGCCCACGGCGACCGCCTCGTCTTCGGCACCTACCCCGGTGCGCGGATCTACACCTACGACACCACCCGGCCGTGGGATCCGGCGACGAACCCGGTGACGGCCCGGGACCGGGTCGTCTCGCTGGGCAGTCACCAGGATCGACCACTCGGCTGGGCCAGCGCCGGTGACGTCGTGGCCATCGGCTCGATGCCGGACTACGGGCAACTCGGGGGAGCGCTGTCCCTGTTCAACCCGTCGACCGGCGACCTGCGGGTGTTCCGCGACGTCGTCAAGGACCAGACCCCGCTCGCCCTGGCCTACCGGGACGGCCTCGTCTACGGCGGCACCGGCATCTGGGGCGGCATCGGCATCGAACCGACCACCAGCGAGGGCAAGCTGTTCGTCTTCGACCCGGCGACCGGGAAGGTGGTGTTCGAGACCGTGCCCGTCCCGGGAGAGGAGAACGTCTCGGCCCTCACCTTCGACGACGACGGCAACCTGTGGGGCTTCACCGCGAACGCGCTGTTCAAGTTCGACCCCGACACCCGCACGGTGGTGCTCCGCAGGACCTACTTCGGCGTGGACGACAGCAAGATCTACGCGACCGGCCGGGAGCTCTTCTGGCACCACGGGAAGCTCGTCGGCACCTCGACCGGCCGCCTCTTCGAGATCGACCCCGCGACCCTGGAGATGACGGTCCTGCAGAGCGGGATGCAGAACCTGGCCATCGACCGCAACGGCACCTACTACTACAACCGGGGCAGCACCCTGTACCGGTGGGTGCCGGAGCCCGTGGCGCCCGCCTGCGACCGGACGGTCACCGGAACGCACCACGGCGACCTCGCCGTCTCGGCCGGGACGACCTGTGTCCGGAACGCCGACGTCCGCGGCGACATCGTCGTACGCCCCGGCGCGGGCGTACTCGTGGAGGATTCACAGCTGCAGGGCGGGGTGGAGGCCGACCACGCGCGCGCCGTGTGGCTCCGCCGGGCCCAGGTCCGCGGCGCGGTGAGCGTGGCCGGCACCGGCGGCTGGGTGGTGCTGTCGGGCAACCGGATCGCGGGATCACTGACCTGCACCGGGAACGACAGCGACCCGACCGACCGGGGCGAGCCCAACAGCGTCACCGGCGACAGCCTGGGGCAGTGCGCCGGCATGTGACGGCGGCGGCACCGCCGGCGGGGGGGGGCCCGGTGAGGGGGGGGCCCCCCCCCCCGGCGGGGGGGCGCCGGCCCGCCCCGCCGCCGGGCATCACCACGAACGGCGCCCCGAGCCGTCGGGGTGGCCGCTGCGGCCGCCAGGCGGGCGGCCGGGCCGGCGAACCGGTCCCGGCCGTCCGCATTCTGGCCGCTGGAACTACAGGTCGAGCGGCTCGATCCAGATGTTGCGGTATTGGACGGGGTTGCCGTGGTCCTGCAACCGGATGGCGCCCGTCGCCGGGCCCTCCGGGCGGTTGCCTCCCGTCGGGCCGAGGATCTCGACGTCGTCGTGCACCGTGACGCCGTTCCACACGACGGTGACGCGCGCGTTCTGGACCTTGTTGCCGGCCGCGTCGTAGCGGGCCTGCCGGTAGACGATGTCGTACGTCTGCCAGGTCTGGGGCGGCAGCGCCGCGTTCACGTCGGGGGCCTTCTGGTTGTAGATGGCCGCGGCGTCGTTGATCTGGGGCGGGTCGATGCCGAACGAGTCCAGCACCTGGATCTCGTAGCGCTCCTGTAGGTACACGCCGCTGTTGGCGCGTGCCTGGCCGGTCACGTCCGGCGGGTACAGCGGCAGGTTGAACTCGACGTGCAGGCGGAAGTCGCCGAAGGCCTGCACCGTGCGCAGGTCCCCGTTGCGCACCGTCATGGCGCCGTCGGCAACCGTCCATCCGGGTTCGCGTCCGTCGCTGTGCTGCCACTCGGTGAGCCCTCCACCGTCGAACAGCGTGATGCGCTCGCCGTGCGGCCGGACGGCGAGCACGTCGAGGTTCACGTGCCCGGAGTCCGCGGCCTCCTTGCGGTACTCGACCAGGTTGCGGCCCTTGTCCAGGCGTACGGTGGTGGTGACGGTGCCCCACTCCTTCCAGGTCACCGTGGAGGGAAAGACCGTCTGTCCCACCCGGGCACCGTTGACGTACAGGCTCAGCTGCTTCTCGCCCGAGTAGGGGTTCGGGCCGTTGCTGTAGCGCATCGCCAGGTCGTACGTCCCGCTCTCCCGCACGTCGACGGAGATGCTGGTCGACGAGCCGTTCTGGGCGAACCCGGCGGCGAAGCCGGCACCGGAGTAGGCGGCGTGGTCGGTGGCCATGCCGACGCCGACGGTGCGGCCCTCCTCGGCCTCGAAGAACGTCTGCGGCTGCACCACGCGACCCGGGATCTCGTTGAGCGTGTACCAGGCCTCAGTGTTCCACAGCTCCTCGCCGCCAGCCGAGGAGAACGGACGCGGGGAGCGCACGTGCACCACGCGGTTCTCCTTCAGTCCCGCGATCCGCAGCTCGACGGTGCGGCCGTCCGCCGACAGTTCGGCCTTGGTCACCTTGAGCGTCTCCAGCTCGAGCTTGGGCCCGCCGTACTGGCTCGTCGCACCGTAGCGCCACTGCGTCACCTGGTACGCGTCGGCGAGCCTCTGCGCGGTCTCGGCCGACAGCGGCTCGGTGTACTCCAGCTCGAACCCGACATGCGACGCGCGCATCTGCTTGACCTCGAAGACCGAGGTGCCGTTGGGCGTGAGCTTCTGCAGGCCGTACGTCAGCTTGCCCTCCTGGCCCCAGTTGCCGCCGGCGCCCAGGCCTCCCACGTAGAGCGCGCCGTCGGGGCCGAGGGTCACCTCGTTGATGCCGGACTCCAGTCCCTGCGTGTGCCGGAACACCGCGCCCTGGTACTGCCCCTCGACCCTTTCGAGGAACACTCGTTGCAGGCCGCCGTAGGTCACATCGCCGACGACCAGTTGCCCCGCGTACGGACCCTGCTTCAGCAGCACGGGGGTGGACGGCGAGTTTCCGATCTCGTTCTGCGGAAGCCAGACGACGGGACGGGTCACCGGCTTGTCGTCGAACCGACCCGCCGGCGTCGTGTAGTGGTTGTAGAACGCTCCTTGCTGGATCTCGACCAGCTTGGACGCCGGCAGCCAGCCCCCCTGGTTGTCCGTGACGAAGACCTCGCCGCGTGGACCCCAACCGATCCCGTTCGGAGTGCGCAGCCCCCCGGCGACATACGTGATCTCGCCCGTCGCGGCGTTCACCTTGATCGAGGTGCCGCGGTCCGGCGCGGGCTGGGGCACCGTGGTGGCACCGCCGTAGTTGATGGCGACCGACAGGTTGAGATAGAAGTACCCGTCCCGGTGGAGCAGGCCGAACGCGAACTCGTGGAAGTTGCGGCCCCACGGCCAGGTCGCAACCGTCCGGTGGTCATCCGCGTCGCCGTCGCCGTCGGTGTCGCGCAGGGCCGTCAGCTCGTGCTTCTGGCTGACGTAGACGGTTCCGTCGACCACCGCCACCCCCTGGGGTTCGCGCAGCCCCTCGGCGAACCTGCGGTAGGTCACCTGTGCGGGGCCGCCCTTCCCGCTGACGCCCTCGACCACGTAGACCTCGCCGGTCATGTTGTCGGTGCCGCCCCAGGTGGAGATGACCAGGTCCCCGTCGGGCATGAAGTCCATGCCGGTGACCTGCGGCCGGAAGCCCTCGGGACGCAGGTCGGTGAGGGTGTACCCCGGGTGCACCCGGTCGAGGGGCAGGCCGTCGCCGGCCGAGTCGGTTGCCCCCTCGCAGTACTTCCAGCCGGGGGCGGTGACGCGCACGACGCCTGCGTCGGTGCTCAGCGCGGAGGTCGGCACGAGTTCGAAGCCGTCGGCGCCGGGGCGCCGCCACTCGAGCCGCAACACCTGACCGCCGCCGTTGTCGAAGAACTCGACGAACAACGGGTGCAGGCCGCCGCTCAGGGTGACCGATCCCTCCCGGGAGGTCTCGCCGTGCAGGCCGTCGTGGTCGACGACGAGCTGGTCGCCGATCGTCAGGCGTGACCCGTCGTCGCTGGTGAGCCGGAACGTGTAGGCACCGTCGGTGGGCACCGCGAGGTTGGCGGTCACGTGGCTGATGAACCGGTCGGACAGGCCGAACTCGTCCGTAGCGGTCCAGTTGATCTGCGGCATGAGCTTGTCGACGTTCGGCGTCTGCGCGGGCTTCAGGGTGCACAGCGCCGACAGCGGGACACCCATGTCGTACGAGCGCAGGGTGACGCCCGGTTCCTGCGGCGGAACCTCGGCGGTGGCGGGTGCGGCGGTGGCCGGAGTGACGGGGGCCGCGGCGAGCAGGGTCGCCGCGGCGGCGGTCGCGGCCGCGAGCGCGGCTCGACGCCGCCGTTGTTTCGGTGCGGTCATGGTTCCTCCTGGGGCATACGGGAAGAGCCGTGCAACTTTTCTCCCCTGGACCGGTCGATACGCTCCCGCGAGACAAAAGATCGATGGGTGACGTTATCACTTTCCATCGATGCATCGGAACTTTTGGATGGCGGAAGGGAAAGTCGGTCGCAGGCGTGACCATCAGGTCGGGGGTGCAGCTCAACAGGGTGGTCATGACCGGGGTGCCCGGAGCTGCCGCAGGGCTGCGCGCGGGAGCGCGGCGTCGCTCATGCAACGGAGCTTCCCCGGCGTCCCGGGCGTCGGCAGGAGGCCCACCTACCCGCCGAAACGGCCGTTCGGGATCAAGGCGCCGCGCAGGTGCGGCGCAAGCTGGCCGCACTCGGCCCGCTGGCGGCCTCCGGCGGGCATCGGCCGCTCGCGGCCAACCGGGCTCGCGCTACGCACCGGAGGCCATGATCGCGGCCTCTATGCGCAGTCCGACGCCTGTGAGGACAAGGAGCGCGGCGAGGAAGTGCGGCTCGGTCAGCCCTGAGTCGCTGGAGATCGTGAGCACGGAGATCAGCAGGCCCGACAGCAGTGCGGTAGTGCCTACTACTCGCGTGGTGGCAGCTCGCCGAGAGTGAAGGTCCACGGCGGGACCGTACCGGACGTCGGGGAAGGGGCCTGGCCGCGTCCAAAACCGCACGTCAGTGGGATGGCCGCGCGGGCGCATCGGGGGTCCGAGCCCGTCGTAGGTCGTCCGGAGATGCCGTCGGCTGGAGGCTGGGCTGGTGCGGGTCATGGCCCTGCCAGGCGTTCGAACGCCCGTACTGACCGTGTGGGGGCGGCAGGGCGGCCGGTGAGGTGTGTGTCGGGAGTCTTCGGGTGGGGCGGCAGGGAACCCGGAAAACGATCAGTTGAGAACCGCGAGCGGTGCCGGCCCGCCTTTCAGCGGGTGCCGGCACCGTTCGCGTCTGTCACCGCTTGGCCTGGTGTTTGGCCATCTGCGGCTGTTCGCCCTTGCCGACTCTCCGCAGGGCCTCGCGCAGCTGCTCCTCTGTCATCTTGGAGTTACCCTCGATGCCCGCGTTGTGCGCCTGCTGGCGGAGTTCGTGCAGCCGTTCCCGGTCACCCATGTCGGCCTCCCCGTGGTGCGGTGGCGCGGGCGGCTCCGCGCGCCACTCCGTTCGTCGTCTTCCCGGGTGGGCCGTGCGCAAACGGCCTCAAGTCGGTGCCCCGCCCGCCTCGGGTGGTCGGGTGCCTTGTGTCGGTGCTGTGGGTGATGACGCTGGTGATCAGCACGAGGCGCATGTTGATCCGTCCGGGCGCCGGCGAGGATCCACGAGGCGCAGGACGATCCGCACCGGATCGTCCTGTCGGCGTGCTACGACGGCGCGGTCCTCGACAGTGCCGCTCAGCGGGCCTTCTTCGTCGCCCGCTTGCGGGGTGGCGTCAACAGGTCGGCTATCGCCGCGATCGCGGACGGCACCAGGCGGTAGTACGCCCAGACGCCGCGCTTCTCGCGCTCGAGCAGGCCGGCCTCGGTGAGGATCCGAAGGTGATGACTCACGGTCGGCTGGGAGAGATTGAGCGGCGCGGTGAGGTCACTGACGGACGCCTCGCCCTCCGGAGCGGACTGGATCAGACTGAGCAGTCGCAGTCGGGCCGGATCGGCGAATGCTTTCAGCACTCCCGCGAGCCGCTCGGCATCGGCACGCTTGATCGGCTCACCAGCGAGCGGCGAGACAGCAGGCATGGCAGTTTTCGCAGTTCCCACGCCTTCCATCGTTCCACCAACACCATCGATAGGGCGGCGAATCGCGATCAGTACCCCGATGGCGATCGGGACCGGTTGGGAGGGGAGTTGGGGGTGGGGCGGCGAGCAGCCGCCCGGCCGCGCGGGTGAGGCAGGCCGCCGCCCGGTCGTTCTCCGCGCACACCGCCGCCGCCGCCGTGGCGAGGAGTTCGGCCGCGTCCGGCAGCCCGGCGACGACGGCGAGTTCGGCCGCGGGCGGCCCGGGGCGTACGGCTCGTACCTGCTCTGCGGGTGGTCGCCGAAGGCGCGCTCGGCCAGCGCCGCCGCCTCGCCCAGCCGACCGGTGTGCACGGCGACGCGCGCGTCCACGAAGGCGAGGAACGGGACCAGGCTGGGCAGGTGCCCGGCGTCGGCGAGGCCGGTGACCTGAAGCGCGGCACCGCCACCGGCTGAAGCTCTCGCCGTCGCCGAGCAGACCGTGCGCGGGCGCGGCCGCCAGGAAACCCACGTTCACGGCTGGCGGACGAAGTCGATCTCGACCGATGCGAAGAACGGCTCAACGCTGACGCACTGCCAGCCGATCGGCTCCACGGCGTTGATGATCAAGTCGATCTCCTTGCGGATGCGTTTCATCGACACCCTGCGGCGGGTATCGATGTCGAAACCGGCACTGAACGTGACGTCGCCCTGGTTGAAGGCGGTTCTGGCGTCCGAGACGAGCTTCTGCATACGCCACGCATGTATCAGCCCCATGTCGGCTCCTCTCCGAGGCGAATCGGTCGGGTGGGCGGTGGTTGCCGCCCGCTGTCCACCCAAGCGGGTCGATCCGCTCGGCCATCGTCGGCGTGCGGCGGGCAGGGGGTGGCGGTCGGGACCGGGACCGGGACCGTGATGACGGTGCCCCGGCAGCGGTCGGGTTCCGGTTGTCCCGCACCCCCCGCCACCTCGGGATCATATGGCTGTCCCTCGATGTTCGTAAAGCGCCATAACCGAAACTCGTTCTAGAATCTTGCTCTAGTTAGGTCTAGGCTGGCGGCCATGGTGGAGACGGTGACGGCGGTCGTGACCGGAGCCAATCGCGGCATCGGTTTCGCGGTGGCCACCGAGTTGGTACGGCGGGGCTGCCGGGTGGTGCTGGTGACCAGGAGCCGCGCGCGGGGCGAGCGGGCGGTGGCGGCGCTGGGGGCGTCGCCGGGCGGCGCGGGTGGCTCGGCGGAGCTGGTGGTGGGCGATCTTTCGGTGTTGTCGTCCATTCGGGGGGTCGCGGTCGAGCTCGACAGTCGCTGCGGTCGAATCGACGTGCTGGTGCACAACGCCGGTGTCTGGCCGACCCGGCTGGTACGCACTGAGGACGGGTACGAGCAGTCGTTCGCGGTGAACCACCTGGCGCCGTTCCTGCTCAACCACCTGCTGGAGAAGCGGCTGGGGAGGGTGGTCCAGGTCAGCGCCGGCCTCTACGTCAAGGGCAGGGTGGACCCGGATCGGACGCCCAGGGGCGAGGACTTCCACTGGATGCGTACCTATTGCGACACGAAGCTTGCGAACCTGCTCACCGTGCCGTTGTTCGCGAGGCACTGGGAGAATGCCGGGGTGACCATCGACGCAGTGCATCCCGGCGTGGTCAGGACCGGATTGGGGGATCCCGGTGGCGTGAATGGCCTGCTGCTCAGGGTGCTCAAGCGCCGGTGGGACGCTCCGGAGGCCGGCGCGGCACCGGTGGTGCGCCTGGCGTTCGCGCCCGGTGAGAGATCCGGCCGGTACTTCGACGGTGACCGTCCAGTACCGCTCGCGCCCGTGGCGGACGATCCGGCCCTGGCTCGACGGCTGTGGGATCAGGGGATGGCTCATGTCGCCTAAGCAGCAGCGGGGTGAGGCGACTGCGGAGCGGCTGCTGGCCTCGGCGCTGGAGGTGTTCGATTCGACCGGCCAGCCCGGCTTCACGGTCAACGCCGTGACTGCCGCCAGCGGGGTCAGCCTCGGCAGTCTCTACCACCATTTCGGCAGCTTCGACGGGCTGGCCGCGGCGCTGTACAGCCGGTGCATGGCGGCGCTGTTCGACGAGTTGATCACGGCGCTGAGCCGGGCCCGGACCGCCCGCACCGGCGTCCGCGCCATCGTGGTGGCCTACCTGCGCTTCACCGAGGACAACCCGGCCGCAGCGCGCTTCATCCACGCCTCGGCCTATGCCGGCTACCTGGCCGCGCACGCCGAACAGGTGGCGGCGGCCAAGGCGCCGCGCATGGCGGCCGTCGCCGGCTGGCTGCGGCCACGGATGGCGGCCGGTGAGATCGCCACCCTGCCGGAGCCCCTGATCGAGATGCTGCTGATCGGCCCGGTGGCGGAGACCGCGCGCCGGTGGCTCGCCGGCGTGCCGGGCATCGATCTCGGGCAGGCGGCCCGCGTACTGCCCGACCGGATATGGCGTTCGCTCGCGCCGGAGTGAACCCGCGCCAAATCAGGGGGAAGGCCGTAGCGAGGGGTTGCTGCGGGCCGACCGATCGGCGAGGTCGCGTACGGCCGCCTGGTATTGCGGTTGCGTGTGGTACGGCCAGTGGCGCTCGACGGGCGGTGGCACGGTGTCAGCCGGGTCGATGGTCACTGCGTGGGGATCGCGGAGCCGCATGTCCACCGATTCGGCCGCCGGGGTGTCGCATGGTGGCTCTGTGCCCCGGCGCTCGAAGACGGGTCCACCGATCGGGTCGGTGTCCCGCCAGAGGTTGCGCCACCGCCAGTCGAGTCGCCCGCCCAGGTCGCACAGCGTCTGCTGGCCGAGGTAGGCCGGGTAGAGGCGGGCGTAGATGCGGCGCAGCGGGGAGCCGTGGGTCAGCAGGGAGACCCTGGGCAGGGCGGTCGGCGGCAGTTGCAGGACGGTGGCTGCGGCCAGGACCGAACCGTGGCTGTGTCCGGAGATGACCACGGGACCCTGCGCGGCGAGCGCGGAGACCCGCTTGGTCAGTTCGGGTACTGCCCGGGCGGCGTAGCAGGGGGGCGCGAAGGGGTGGACGGTGCGGGGCCAGAAGGTGCCGAGGTCCCACAGGACCGCCACGAGGCGTCGGGTCTCGGCCGACCGGTACGAGCGGAAGCCGAGGATCATGAGGCTGATCACGAGCAGGCTGATGACCCAGATCGCCACGTCGGTGACGTGAACGACGAGCAGGCCGGTTCCGTCGCGTTGGCCGCTGAGCTTTGCCGCGAGCTGGGTGGGACCGATCCCGATCAGGTCCAGCGCGATGGTGGCCAGGCCCAGCGAGGAGATCAGGAAGAACGCGACCAGTATCGGGGCCAGCTCCTCGGTCACGTGCGACTTGGCGACGGTCTCCCGCACGAGGCGTAGCCGGGGCGCCGCGTCGAGGGGCACCTGCGGGTAGTCCTGTTCGACGACGCGCTCGGCCAGGGTCCGCCGCCGGCGGCGACTGAACACGAGCGTAGCCGTGGTGACCCCGGTGATGATCAGCAGCGCGGTGAGTCCGGCGAGGGCGGCCCACCAGTACGCGACGGGCGGCTCCAGGGGGCCGAGGACGGGTGGGTTCGGCCGGATCGGATTGGGGATGTAGCCGCGGTCGAGGTAGTCGGCGACCCGGAAGACCAGGGTGGCGGTGAAGGCCGCGGCGACGCTGACCGACAACGCCGCCACGACGGGCGTGCCGAGTCCACGCAGGAACGGGCGGGTCCCGGTCGGCTGCGTCAACTGGCGGGCGAACGTGACGACGGCGATCGCCACGAGCAGGATGCCCTGTGCCGCGACTAGGCCGCCGGTGCTGCCCTCGTAGCCCGGCAACTGCCTGATCACGGGCTGGACCGTGCGGGTGAGGGCGGCGTAGCCGAGGCTCAGGACGGTCACTCCGGCGGTGGCTGCCCACAGCGGGCGCAGGAGGCGACGGGCCTGCGCGGGACCGGTCGGCACGGGCAGGCAGAGCAGCACCGCGCAGAACGCCACCAGGGCTGCGGCGGCGGCGAACAGCAGCATGCCCAGCCGACTCCGCCCGCCGTCCGACAGGGCGGCGAGCAGGCTGGCGTCGAGCGTGCCGGCGCTGATCCCGACGTGGATCTGGCGAAGCCAGGCGGTGACGCGCTCGTCGTCCCAGAACCCGCGGGTGGTGAGGCTCTCGGTCATCTCCGAGGCCTGTGGCTCGGCCGAGGTCGGGCCGAAGCCCTCGAACGCCCGGGCGGAGCGCGCGCCGATCGCCCAGACCAGGCGGAGTGCGAGCAGTGGGATGAGCGACAGCACGGCCAGGCGCGGGCCCATCGGCAGCGTGGCGAGCCAGGACAGGTAGGGCCGGCCGGCCCGGCACTCGACGTATGGCACGCACTGCCAGCCGACGAGGTTCAGGGTGACGCCGATGATCGAGAGCGTGAAGGCGGCGGTGAGGGTGCCGGCGAGCAGGCGGCACAGCGCGCCGAGCAGACCGAACCGGTCGGTCGGCGTCGGGCGCAGCCAGATCGCGAGGTTGCCCAGCATGAACGGCAACAGCAGCAGCATGGACGCCGTGCGCACCGCGGCGCCGGCCGTCAGCGTGCCCCAGCGGTACGCCTCGACCGCGACCCCGGCGGTGGCGCCGCCGGCCGCGCCGGCTCCCGGCCGGGGCCGATAGAACCCCGCGTGCCGATCCCCGGCGACGCGCACCACGATCGGGTGGTCGAGAATCTGCTCCGCCGACGCGCCGGAGACCCCGTGCACGCGCAGCTCAACGGTCTGGTGTCCGGGTGCTGTGCCCACGCCGTTCAGGGTCACAAAAAGTGACGCCGCCCGCTGCCGAACATCGATCACCGGAAGGTGGTGGCCGCGATTCCGGGCTTGGGTGATCCGTGACTGCCAGGGCCCGGCCGGTCTGGACGAGCGCGATGCCCGTGGTGCGCCGCCGCTCGGGTAGCGGGGAAGGGGCGGGGGTTGTCCGGGATTCCCGGACAACCCCCGTGCGGCTACCCGCCTTTCCGGCGCGATCAGCGCATCAGAGCGAACCGTTGCGCCAGGGGCCCGTGATGGCGAACGTGATACCGGGGCTCTGCGCGTTGACGAACATCCAGTTGCCGTTCTTCGGATCGAAGGTCGACCCGGCCCACTCGGAACCGGCGTAGTCGCCGGGGGCGACCGACTTGCCGGGGATCCCGCCGGCCGGGATCACGACCTGGTTCAGCGCGAACGGGAAGATCTCGCCGTCGGTGGTCAGGCCGTGCAGGTATTCGCCCTCGCTGCCGTCCTCGCAGAGCACGATGCCACCGCGCGGGCTGACGCAGATGTTGTCGGGGTTGTTCAGCACGCTGGCATCCGGCGACGCGAAGAGCACTCGCATCGTCTCGGCCTGCGGGTCGTACTCGAAGACCTGGCCCTGGCCCTTCGGCCCGCCGCTGGTGGACACGATGTAGACCCGGTCGTTGCCGTACCAGGCGCCCTCGAGCCGCTTGAACACGGCGGCGCCGAGTGCGGCGCCCTGCACCGCGGGGCGGGTCTCGCCCGGGGCGTAGTCGGGGTTGGGCACCGTGACCCAGGAGGTCCGGTACTCCACGCCGGTGCCGTCGGCGTAGGTCGAGTACGACGATCCGTCCGGGGTCTGCACGACGAGCATCTGCAGTTCGCCGCCGGCGGACAACTCGCCCGCCTTGTTGGGCAGGTAGCGGTAGAACCCGGACGGGGTGGCGTCCTCGGTCAGGTAGACGATCCCGGTCCTCGGGTCGACCGCGACCGCCTCGTGGCTGAACCGCCCCATCGCCTTGATGGGACGGGGGTCACCCTTGCGGTCGTAGGGGACCTCGAAGACGTACCCGTGGCGAGTGCCGTCCGGGGCGATCTCGGTGGTCTCCTCGCAGGTCAGCCAGGTGCCCCAGGGCGTCGGCCCGCCAGCGCAGTTGCGGATCGTGCCGGACAGGCTGCCCCAGGACTCGAGGAACTTGCCCTGGTCCGGGTCGAACACCAGGTTGGAGGTGCCGCCACCAGCCGCCGGGTTGTACGCCGGTGTGGTGAACGCACCGGTGTAGCTGCCACGCTCGTGGTTGCGGACCAGCGCGATCTTGCCGTCCGGGCGGCGGAACGCGGCCATCCCGTCGTGCGAACCCGGGGTTGCCACGCCGTCCGACATGAGGTCGCCGGTCCAGCCGTAGCTGATGTACTCGAAGCCCTTGGGCAGGGCCAGCAACTCCAGCCCCGTGGTGTGGTCCCTGGTCGGGTGGAGCGGACCGTAGTCGGGGCTGGACGGGCGCTTGCTCATCGGTGCCGCGCCGGCGGTACGCGCGCTGAGAGCTTCCAGGGGGCCGAGCGCGGCGAGTACGGCTGCGGTCGCGAGGCCACGCTTGAGAAGACCGCGACGGGCCAGGCCCGGATCGATGGGCTCTGTCATGGATGCCATCTCCCTCTCACGTCAGGTCGCGAGCACGCTATCGATGGCGGGTCACGCCCACGCCCAACAAGTCGGGAACCATGCGTGAATTGCTGGCCCTGCCAGCCGAGCCGGAACCGCTCACCGTCTCACCGGGGTCGGCGCGACGACGTCCAGCCCTGCCGGTGCAGCCGTTCGATGCCGTCCAGCAGCAGGTCCAGCGCGAACTCGAACTCGAACTGGTCGTCGCAGCCCTGCCCCACCACCGACGCGTCGTCGTGGGATGCCGCCCCGGCGATTTCGGCCAGGTGCGGGAACCGGGCCGCGACCTCCGGTGGTAGGGCCGCCGGCGGGTCGGGGTCGGTGATGCCGGACCGGCCGGCGCGCCGGGAGGCGTCGAACAGTTCCTGGCTGAAGCCCAGGATCCGGCTGCCCATCGCGTGCATCACGTGGTGGGCGAGGTCGGCGGAGAACCCGTCGGCCCGCAACGTCCCGACCACCGAGTCGAGGTAGGCGAGGATGGCCGGCGTCGCCATGTTCCGCGACTCGATCGCGAGCGGCGCCCAGGGGTGGCGCCGCAGCACCTGCCGCGCCGAGAGGATGCGCCCGCGGACCACGCGCTTCCAGCCGGCGTCGGGCACTGGCGGGTCGATCTCGCCGACGACCATGTCGATCATGCCGTCGAGCAGTTCGTCCTTGTTGGCCACGTGCTTGTAGAGGGCCATCGGCACGACGCCCAGATCCTGGGCGAGGTTGCGCATGCTGAGGGACTCGATCCCGGCCTCGTCGGCGAGCGCGACGGCGGCGCGCAGGATCCGCGTCCTGCTCAGCGGCGTCCGGCGCAGCGTGTCAGCCTGCTCAGCCATCTCGGTCCTCGTCTTTCCGGCGACGGTGGAAACCATAACCGCCTTGACGGGTGTACGGCGTACACCTACGCTGCTTCCATGCGGTGTACGCCGTACACCTTGAGGGGAGGGAAGATGAAGGCGATCGTCCAGGACCGATACGGCCCGCCGGAGACGCTCACGCTCGCGGACGTCGACGCGCCGGTGCCCGCCGCCGACGAGGTGCTCGTGCGCGTCGAGGCCGCCGCGCTCAACGCGTACGACTGGCACGCCATGCGTGGCGACCCACGGATGGCGCGGTTGGCCATGGGCCGGTCGAGGCCCCGGGCGCGCATCCGTGGCCGCGACTTCGCCGGCCGGGTCGAGGCCGTTGGCACCCACGTCCGGCAGGTACGCCCGGGTGACGCCGTCTTCGGCGACCTCGGCGACGCCAACGGCGCGTTCGCCGAGTACGTGTGCGTGCCCGAGACCCTGGTCGCGCCGAAGCCGGCGAACCTGACGCCGCACCAGGCGGCCGCCCTGCCGCTGGCCGGCACCACCGCGCTCATGGGACTGTGCGACGTCGGGCAGGTCGAGCCCGGCCACCGCGTCCTCATCAACGGCGCCTCCGGCGGCGTCGGCACCCTGGCCGTCCAACTGGCCAGGGCACTCGGCGCGACCGTGACCGCGGTGTGCAGCACCCGCAACATCGACCTGGTCCGCTCCCTCGGTGCCGAACACGTCGTCGACTACACGCGCGACGACTTCACCCGCGATCCCCGCCGCCACGACGTCGTGTTCGACCTGGTCGGCAACCGCTCACTCACCGCGCTCCGGCGGGCGCTGACCCCGACCGGGACGCTGGTGCTCTCCGGCGGCGGCGTGTACCGGGGCGGCAGCCTCATCGGACCGATCTGGCTCCTCGCGCGCGGACGGCTGCTGGCACCCTTCGTTCGACACCGCGTCGTCACACTCACCACGGCACCCGGCCGGCAACACCTCGACACGCTCCGCGCCCACGCCGAGACCGGCCGCCTCACCCCGGTCATCGACCGGACCTATCCGCTCCACGAGGTGCCCCACGCCATCCGGTACCTCGAAGGTGAACACGCGCGGGCGAAGGTGGTCATCACCATCTGACTCGCCGGCCGGGGGCGAGGTCGCTTCAGGTCGTGACCCGTGCCAGGGAATGACGTCGTCCACGCCGTGGTGGCCCTCGGACCGCACGGCGTCGCGTGTCGCCCAGGCGTGCCGGCCCGGACTCAGGCGTCGCGGGCGAACAGGGCCAGGCGTACCCGGTTGGGGCTGCCGGTCTTGGTCATCAGGCTGGTGATGTGGGTCTTGACCGTGGTGACGCCGATGTGGAGCCGTTCGGCGATCTCCGTGTTGGAGAAGCCTTCGGCGACCAGGTTCAGCACGTCCTGCTCCCGGGCGGTCAGCCCTTCGACCGGCCGAGGCGTCTCGGCGCGGGCGTGCACCGCGCGGTGCACGAGGCGCCGCAGCACCTCCTGGCTGAACGGGCTGTCCCCGGCGGCGGCCCGGCGGACGCCGTCCAGCAGGTCGGCGGGGGGTGCGTCCTTGAGCAGGAATCCGCAGGCGCCGGCGGCCAGGGCCGGGTAGAGGTGGTCGTCGTCGCCGAACGTGGTCAGCACCACGACGCGGGTGGCGGGGCGGTCGGCGAGGATGCGGCCGGTCGCGGTGATCCCGTCGACGCCGGGCATGCGCAGGTCCATGACGACGACGTCGGGAACGAGCCGCGCGGCGAGGAGGATCGCGTCGCGGCCGTTGTCGGCCTCGCCGACGACCTCGATGTCGGTCTGGGCGTCGCAGAGCATGCGCAGGCCGGCGCGGATGAGGTGCTGGTCGTCGACCAGCAGGACACGGATCATGCCGGCTCCGCCGTGCGCGGCCCCACCGGGGCCTCGCGTTCCTGCGGCACCGACGAGGCCGGCGTGGCGGCGGGGGAGCGGGAAGCGGGCGCCGGCGCGGTGGCCGCGCCCGGGAGGACGGTACGCACCCGCCAACCCGCGCCCGTCGGCCCGGCCTCCAGCTGACCGCCGAGCACCTCGACGCGTTCGCGCATGCCGGTGATGCCGTGGCCCCCGATGGACGGCACCGACGCCGGCACCCACCCGCCACCGTCGTCCGACACCTCCCAGTGGACGGCCCCGTCGACCACGCTGACGGACAGCCGGGCCAGCGCGGACGTGCCGGCGTGCTTGGCCACGTTGGTCAGCGCCTCCTGGGTCAGGCGCAACACCGCCAGACCCCGGACCGCGTCGAGCGAACCGATCGCCGGGTCGATGTCGGCCTCCACGGTGACGCCGGCCCGGCGGGCCCGGTCGACGGTCGCGCCGAGGGCGGCCGGAAGCGCCGACGGCTCGATCGCGGTCAGGGCCGCGTCGCCGCGTACGCCCTCGGGGTCGCGCAGGACCGCGACCAGCCGGCGCAGGTCGGCCAGGGCCGCGCTTCCCGTGCCGTGCACGTCGTCGAACACCTCGTGCACCCGTGGATCCAGGTCGGTCAGCACGTGCCGCGCGACGCCGACCCGCAGCACCATCGACGCCACGTGGTGCGCGACCACGTCGTGCAGCTCCCGGGCGATGGCGCTGCGTTCGTCGGCGCGCGCGGCGCGGCTCTCCGACTCGCGCCGGCGCTGCTCCTCCGCCGCCCGCTCCTGCGCCTGCCGGGCGAGTTCCCGGGTGGTCCGGATGACCAGGCCGAGCAGCAGCGGAACGCCGACCTCCACCAGCAGCCCGAAGACGCCGGAGAGGACCCGCAGGAACGGGTCGCCGACCGAGTCGGTCAGGTCGACCACGGCCAGCAGCCCGGCGGCCAGCCAGATGGTCCGTGGTCGGCGCGCCCGCATGGTCAGCTCGAGCAACGCCCAGCTGGCGCCCACCTGGTTGATCGCGATGTCGTCGATCAGGCCGATCGCCACCGCCAGCAGCGCGGTCTGCACCACCAGGTTCGCCAGGGGCCGGCGGTGCAGCACCGGCGCGACGGCGAACGCGGCCACGGCCAGGACCCACTGCATGGCGGGCGGCGTGTCTCCGCTGGCCGGGTTGCCGAGGATCAGGTAGCCGACGCCGCTCAGGTCGAGTAGCAGCATCCGCACGAGCGTGTCGCGCGCGTCGAACAGCCGCCCCACCCACCTCACGGCGTCAGCCTAGGCGCTGCGGCTCGGGGCGGGAACCGTGCTCGTCCACCTGGCCCGGACGCCCAGGTAGGCGGCCAGGCCGAGCGGCCCGAGCAGGATCGTCAGCACCAGCACCGGCGCCATGACCAGCGACGGGACGCCGCGTTCCCGGCTGTCGAGCCACGCCCACCGGCCGACGAACAGGTCGAACGCGATCATGTGCGCCCAGGCCGCCGCCGCGCCGTCGTCGGTGCCCAGCAGGTCGCGTATGCCGGTCAGGGTCGGGGACGCGACGGCCGGCAGCACCTCGGCGAGCGCCGGGATCACCAGGATCGCGTAGATCGCCAGGACCGGCGCCACGATCAGCGGCGACCTGATGACCCGGCCGGTCACGGACCAGTGCGGCAGCAGGATCATCAGCGCCCAGAACGGCGCGGCCACCGCGAACGTCAGGGTGAACAGCGTTCCGGTCATGCGGCCAGCACCAGCTCCGGTCGGCGCCGACGGGCCGCCACCACGCCGGCGCTGGCCGCGGCGGTGGCCACCACCAGGGCCGCCGCGGCGGTCAGGGTGAGCGCGTCCGGCCGCAGCAGCGGCTGCCCGCGCAGCGCCTGCCAGGTGAGCAGGAGCGTGAGTGCGCCGTACGCGCCGCCGGCGACGACCAGCAGCCGTGCCCGGGTGCGCTCGTCGAGTCGCCCGCCGGCGAACCGGGTCAGCAGGATGGCCAGGATCGGCAGCGCCTGCAACGCGTGCAGCCCCACGAAGTGCCCGATCCGCAGGTCCCCACCGGTGGTGCTCCACCCGACCAGCGGCAGCCCCGGCCCGCCGTCCGGCACGCCCACGCTGTGCGCCCCGGCGACCCCCTCGATGCTCTGGGCCTGGTCGGGCATCGCCATCGGTATCGCCACCAGCATGCCGAGCAGCGTAAGGCCGAGTGCCCACCCGATCGCGGTCTTGCCGGCCCGGTTCGCGATCGGCTGCCGGAGCACCACGATCCCGATGACCACGTGGGCGGCGAACAGCACCATGATCGTCGCGCCCATCAGCTGCCACAGGGCGGCGTTCAGCGGACTGGTCTCGTTGAAGTGGCTGGTCGTGCCGCGCAGCACCTGCCCGACGATGATCGCCATCTCCACCACGCCCACGGCGACGATGGTGGTGGCCGCCCACTCCGCGATCCGGCTGCGGCGCGGCAGCAGGGAGAGCATCCAGGCCAGGGTGGTGCCGTAGAGCACGAAGGACACCGAGAACTTGAACGGCTTGAGCCAGATCGGCACGCCGGTGAGGACCCGCGAGTCGGCGACGATGCCGACCGCGGAGACGACGGCGAGGACGGCCATCGCCCAGACGAAGGTCATCAGTGGGCGGTTCCACCGTGCGGCCCGACGAAGTGTGGTTGTCATACCTGCAGATGCTGGTGCGAGGCATGGCTGAGTTCGCCCGACCTCAAGCCCGGGTTACGGCCGACGGTCGGAGCGCGTCTCCTCCCTGGGGAGGAGACGCGCCTCCCGCGCCTCCGGCCCCTCCCGGCAACCCGTTCGGTGGCGTCGTGGCGGCTGCCGTCGAGCGCCGCCGCCGTCACCCCAGGCTGATGCGGACCGGCTCGTCGTCGGGTCCGCCGGGCAGCCGGACGACCACCCGCCCGTCCGCCGCCGTCACGATGCCCCGGCTCGCGTGGACCGGCCGGTCGGTGGCGAGCACCACCTCGTCGTCGCCCTGCGTCGGGCGCAGCAGCACCTCGTCGCCGTGCTGGGCGACCAGGTCGCAGGTCGTTTCCACCAGCGTCGCGGCGCCGACCCTGATCCCGTACGGCAGGACCAGCCCGGTCCGCGCGGGCACCCGCAGCCGTCGGCCGGCCAGCACCGGCTCACCGTGCCAGCCCAGCGCGACGGTCACCGCCGACGGGGCCACGTTGACCAGGTGCAACAGCCGCTGCCCGGCGCGGTCCACGGTCGAGGTGAGCACCAGCCCGGGGCCGTCCGGGTCGGGGGCGAGTCGGGGACGCACCCCGAGCCGGTCCAGGGCGGTACGCCAGAAGCCCAGGTCGCAGGGGACGTCGGCGGTGACCACCAGGGCCCGGCCGGCGCCGACGCTGACCTCCACCGCGCACGGCTCGCCGGAGCCCACCTCGGTCAGCAGCGGCTCGGCGGTCGCGCCGGCGAGCCGTTGGGCGTAGCCGACCCGGACCTCGGCCGTCCAGCCGACCCCGACGACCGAGGGGAAGTAGTGCGGTCCGCCGTCGGACCGTCCGGTGACGGTGAGCCCGAGCGCGTCGGCCAGCAGGGTGCACGGGGTGCCGTCGTGGTCCCGGTCCGGCAGCACCCCGTGCAGCAGCAGCCGGCCGCCGCGGCGCAGGTGCGCGACCAGCCGCTGCTGGACGTCTCGGCCGAGGGTGGCGGCGCTGGCCAGGGCGATCACCGGTGGAGTGGTCGCCGGGTCGGCCGACTGGAGGTCGACGGCGGGGAACGAGAAGCCGGCGAGCAGCAACGCCCGGGCCAGCACGTCGCGCGGGCCCATGCCGCGGAACCGTTCCAGGTCGGCGACCTGCTCGGCGCGGGACGCCGAGGCCGGGTGGTGGTACTCCGTCAGGTAGTGGTCGGGCACGAAGCCGAGCGCCAGCCCGTCGTGCTCCTCGTCGGAGTCGGCCAGCAGGTCGGCGATCCCGCCGATGGCGTGCAGCGCGCGCCGGGCCGCGTCGAAGGTCGGGTTGAGTCGCCCCTCGGGGTCGACCGGCGCGGCGAATCCGTGCCGCTCTCCGGTGAACGCGATCCGGTCGTTTCCGTCGCCGACCGGCTCGGCCAGGGGCGGGTTGTAGCCGCCGGCGAAGAGGTAGAGGTTGAGCAGCCGGTTGCCCTGGGCCACGCAGAGCCGGGTCTTCAGCTCGACCGCCTCGGGCGGGTAGAGGGTGGACAGGTCCTGCCCGTAGTCGCCGTTGCCGGCCTCGAACTCCAGCGAGGTCAGTGGCTGGTCGGCGTCGTGCACGGCGGCCAGGAAGGCGTTGCCGACGTACAGGTCGGCGACGTTGGTGACGGTCAGGTCGCCCAGGTAGTAGTCGGAGCCGGAGGTGAGCTGCGGCTGGCCCCGGTAGGCCTCGAAGAGCTGGCTGATTCCGATCGGGAAGGTGCGCCCGCGCCCGCCGCCGGTGCCGTGGACGTTGACCAGGAAGGGCACCCCGGTCACTCCGTGCCGCTCGGCGGAGGCGCGCAGCGCCGCGACGTAGCGTCGGTAGCGGTCGCGCATGTAGCGGCCCAGGGCGTCGTGCACCGCCAGGGACCGCGGCTCGGCCGGCGTCCGCAACGCCGCCGACCAGGCAATCGGGTCGCCCGGGTCGACGCCGGTCCGTTCGGCGGCGCCGTCCTTGCCGTACCGGTCGACCGCCCACCGGCGCAGGTCCTCGCAGACCCCGTCGGTCAGGTCGGGGGAGTTCGTCACCCAGGAGAGCATCCCGATCTCGTTGTCCAACTGGACGGCGACCACCGGCCCGCCCCGGTCGGCGAGCCGCTCGGCGATCACCGGCATCACCTCGGCGTACCAGCCGTCGGCGGCGGCGAGGAACTCCGGCGCCAGGTAGTCGATGGTGCGGGTGTCGACCGGCGCGCCGTCCCAGGTGGTCGGCAGCAGGTGCGGGTGTTCGTCGTACAGCCGGTAGGGGATGCCCTCGTTCTTGACCTCGGCCATGATGAACGGGCCGGGCCGGACGATCGCCCGCAGACCCCGCGCGTTGGCCAGGTCCAGGAAGCCGCCGAGGTCGCGCTGTTCGTGGGTACGGCCGGTGAGGTCCACTGTGCCGTCCGGTAGTTCGTGCCAGAGCCACGGCACGTAGGTCGCCACGGTGTCGCCGCCGCACTCGCGGAGCCGGTCGAGCCGGTCTGTCCACTGGGCCCGGGGCAGCCGGAAGTAGTGCACCTCCCCGGCGAGCAGCAGTCGGGGGCGACCGTCGACGACGATCCTGCGGTCGTGGAGAAGAACTCGCGACATGCGGTTTCCCTCTTCCTCTCGCCGGACTTCCCAGGCGTCCACTTGTGATCTGGCTCGCACCTGCTTATGGTGCCTGAAACCGGTTTCTGTCAACCGCACGTTACGGATCGAGGGGGCCATGGGCAACAGTCGGGTCACGGTTCGGGAGATCGCCCGGCTGGCCGGCGTCTCCGTCGCCACGGTGTCCCGGGTCTGGAACGGCACCGGCCAGGTGTCGGAGGAGATGCGCCGGCGCGTCCTCGAAGCCATCGAGGAGCACGGATACCGACCGGACCACCTCGGGCGGGCGTTGGCCGCCGGCCGGCACGGCGCGCTCGGCCTGGTCTTCCCCGGTCTGTCCGGCCCCTACTTCACCGAGCTGATCCAGGGCTTCGAGTCGGAGGCGGTGCCGGCCCGGGCCAGCGTGCACATCCTCTGCACGCACATGCGTGAGGACTCCGACGCGCAGGTGCTGGAGATGGCCCGCCGGGTCGACGGGATCGCGATCATCGGCGGCACCATCTCCGAACCGGTCCTGCTCCGGCTCGCCGAGATGGTCCAGGTCGTCGTGCTGGCCGGCCGGGGGACGGGGACGGTTCCCTCGGTCAGCGTCGACAACGCGCCCGCCATGACCCGGCTGACCCGGCACCTGCTCGTCGACCACGGCCTGCGCGACCTGGCCTTCGTCGGTAACCCGGACGGGTCGCCCGACATCAGCGAGCGGTGGGCCGGTTTCCTCGCCGCCCACCGGGAGCTGGCGCTCACCCCGCCCGCCGAGCCGGTCCGGGTCGCCATGCAGCAGCCCGACGGCGTCCTCGCCGCCGAGCAGCTGCTGCGTGCCGGGGCCGCGCCGCAGGCGGTCGTCTGCGCCAACGACGAGATCGCTCTCGGCGTCCTCGTCGGCGCCCTCGGCCGGGGCCTGCGGGTGCCCGAGGACCTCGTGATCACCGGGTTCGACGACGCACCCATGGCCGCGCTCGTCTCGCCCCCGCTCACCACCGTCCGGCAGCCGGTGCGGGACCTGGCCGCGGAGGCCGCCCGACTGATCCTGAACGCCGTCGAGGCCCCTGGCGCGGCGGCTCCCGACAGCATCGTCCTCCCCACCGAGCTCGTCCTGCGCCGCAGCTGCGGCTGCCCGACGGGCGCCCCCCTTGGAGGTATCGGTCAATGAAAAGATCCCAGCTCGCCCGGATCGCCGCGATCGCGGCCGCCGTCGCCCTCGCGGCCAGCGGCTGCACCGGCACCGAACAGAAGTCCGGCCCCGGCACCGACGGGCGGGTCGCGTTCCTCGACTACGGTGACTTCGGCGGCGGCAGCAACCCGCAGGCCAACTACAACCCGTACCTGGAGGCCAGCCGGCTCGGCGCCACCGAGTACGTCTTCGAGCAGCTGATCACCTACGACAACTACGGGTGCCAGGCCAAGCCCTGGCTCGCCACCGAATGGAAGTGGACCGACCCGCAGACGCTCGTCTGGAAGCTGCGCGACGGGGTGAAGTGGAACGACGGCAAACCGTTCTCCGCCGACGACGTCACCTTCACCTACGACATGCTCAAGGCGCACAAGGCGCTGGACGTCAAGGGCATCTGGCGGTACCTCAGCGCGGTCGAGGCGACCGACCCGCACACCGTCACCATGCGGTTCACCCAGCCCGGCGCGGCGGCGTTCACGCTGTTCAGCGAGATCAAGGTCGTGCCGAAGCACGTCTGGTCCACCGTCGGCGACCCGGTGACCTTCACCAACGCCGAGCGGCCGGTCGGCACCGGACCGTTCACCGTCAAGGCGTTCAACCCCCAGCAGCTGACGCTCGGCCGCAACGCCGACTACTGGCAGGCCGACAAGGTCAAGGTCGACGAGCTGCGGTTCCACAAGGCCGACGGTGGCGGGCAGATCGACCAGCTCAAGCTCAGCCGAGGCGAGTACGACACCAACGCCATGTTCGTGCCGGACGTCAAGAAGGCGTACGTCGACCGGGACCCCGAGCACAACAAGTACTGGTACCCCTCCGGCGGCTCGATCAGCGTCTACATGAACCTCACCAGGGCGCCGTTCAACGACACCGCCTTCCGCAAGGCGCTGGTGCCCGCGTTCAACCGGCAGGAGATCGTCGACAAGGCGCAGCTCGGCTACGTCAAGCCGGCGAGCCAGACCGGTCTCGTGGTGCCCGGCCAGGCCGACTGGCTGCCCAGGGACATCCCCAACCAGGGCGTGGTCGGCTACGACGCGGCCAAGGCCGACGCCGACCTCACCGCCGCCGGCTATCCCCGCAACGGCGACGGCAAGCGCGTAGGCAAGGACGGCAAGCCGATCTCCTTCAGCTTCCGGGTGCCCGGCTCCTGGACCGACTGGGTGCAGGCGCAGCGGATCATTGTGGCGAACCTGACCGCGCTCGGCTTCGCCGTCCGGGCCGAGACCCCCACCCCCGAGGCGTACGAGAACGACCGCGCGATCGGCAACTACGACATGCTGCTCGGCGTGCACGGCGGCAGCTGCAACATGTTCCGCAACTTCCAGGAGCCGCTGGCCAGCGACCAGTCCGCGCCGGTGGGCAAGAAGGCGGTCAGCAACTTCGTCCGTTGGAACGACCCGCGCACCGACGAACTCATCGACAGGCTGCGCACCGCCACCGACGAGGCGGCGCAGAAGGCCGCGGTCGCCGACCTGACCAGGGTGATGACCGAGCAGGTGCCGATGATCCCGCTCTGGTACGGCGCCAAGTGGTTCCAGTACCGCACCGCGAAGGCGACCGGCTGGCCCAACGAACAGAACCCCTACGCCGCACCCAGCGACAACCTGCTGATCATCACCAACCTGCAGCCCGCCGCGACCGACGCCAAGTAGCCGACGGGCCGGCCGGCGCCCCGCGCGTCGGCCGGCCCGTCGGAGGAGAAGGGACGGCTCCCGTGGCCTACTTCGCCAGACGCTTCGCATTCTTCCTCGGCACCCTGTGGGCCGCCGTCACCCTCAACTTCCTGATCCCCCGGCTGCAGCCCGGAGACCCGGCCGAGGCCATCGTGTCCCGGCTGGCCGGGCAGAGCGAGAGCGTCGACCCGGCCCAACTGCAGGCCATCCGGATCATGTTGGGCACCCCCGACGGCAATCTCTTCGAGCAGTACCTGCAGTACCTCGGCGCGGTGGTGCAGGGCGACTTCGGGGTGTCGTACACCTACTTCCCCTACAGCGTGACCCACATGATCGGGCAGGCGCTGCCGTGGACCGTGATCCTCGTCGGGGTCACCCAGATCATCTCGTTCGTCGTCGGCACACTGCTGGGCACCTGGGCCGCATACCGCCGCAACAGCCGCGTCGACTCGGTCATCACCCTCGGTTCGACGTTCCTCGGGACGCTGCCGTTCTTCTGGCTCGCCCTGCTGCTCATCTACGTGTTCGCGATCACCCTGCGCTGGTTCCCCGAGCGCGGCGGGTACGGCGGCGGCAGCTCACCCGGTTGGAGCTGGATCTTCATCTCCGACGCCTTCCAGCACAGCGTGCTGCCCGCCGTGGCGCTGCTCATCACCGGCCCGATCGGCTGGATCATCGGCATGCGCAACAACATGGTGCAGAGCCTGGGCGAGGACCACACCCGCCTCGCCGTCGCCCGTGGCCTGCCCCGGCGACGCATCGCCATCACCTACGGTGCGCGCATCGCGATCCTGCCCAACGTCACCGGCTTCGCCATCGCGCTGGGCAGCGTACTCGGCGGCACCGTGCTGGTCGAGACGGTCTTCAACTATCCCGGCATGGGCCGGCTGCTCCTCGAGTCGGTGTCCAGCCGGGACTACCCGCTGATGCAGGCGATCTTCCTGTTCACCACGATCGGTGTGCTGGTGGCGAACTTCCTGGCCGACCTGCTGTACGGCTTCCTCGACCCACGGGTGCGAAAGGTGGAGTCGGCATGAGAATCGCCCGCGACGAGCGGGGTGAGGTCGCGTGAGCACGCCGGCCCCCGCCGTACCCGCCCGGGGCACGGACACCGAAGGCGTCCAGGCCGCCGCCGCCGAACTCGCCCGCCACAGCCGGCTGCCCGGCTGGTTCGTCATCCTCTGGCGCAACCGCAAGTGCCGCATCGGGCTGCTGATGCTGACCGCGTTCATCGCGGTCGCGGTCTTCGCGCCGCTCGTCGCGCCGTACGACCCGCGCGACGACGCCTTCCCCACCTCGCTCGGCCCGACCGGCAGCCACTGGCTCGGCACCACCGCCCAGGGCGAGGACGTCCTGTCCCAACTGGTCGTCGGCGCCCGCACCTCGCTCGTCGTCGGCCTCGCGGCCGGTGCCCTGTCCACCCTGATCGGGCTGGTCATCGGATTGACCGCCGGCTACCTGCGGGGCTGGGTCGACGAGGTGCTGTCCTTCCTGATCAACCTCGGGCTGGTCGTGCCCGCGCTGCCGCTGATGGTGACGCTCGCCGCGTACGCCCCGGTCCGCGGGCTGTGGCTGATCATCTTCGTGATCAGCGTGACCGGCTGGGCGTACGGCGCCCGGATCAAGCGGTCCCAGATCATCACGCTGCGCACCCGCGACTACATCACCGCGGCCCGGTTCGCCGGCGACGGCACCGCGCGCATCATCGCCCGGGAGATCGTGCCGAACATGACCTCGCTGATCGTGGTCGGCTTCATGGGCGCGGCGCTCGGCGCGATCGGCGGCGAGGCGGGCCTGGCCTTCCTCGGGCTCGGCGACCCGCAGACGGTCAGCTGGGGCACCATGCTCAACCAGGCGAGCCTCGGCGGCGCCCTGCTCACCGGCCAGTGGGCCTGGCTGGTCGCCCCCGGCCTGGCCCTGTCCCTGCTGATCACCTCCTTCACGCTGATCAACTTCGGCATCGACGCGTTGAGCAACCCCCACCTGCGGGAGGACTGACATGACCCTGCTCGAGGTGGACCACCTCACCGTCACGTACACCCCCCGCGACCTGCCGGCGAACCGGGCCGTGCACGACGTCTCGTTCACCATCGCCGAGGGCGAGTTCGTCGGCCTGCTCGGCGAGTCCGGCTGCGGCAAGTCGACGCTCGGCAACGCCGTGCTGCGGCTGCTCTCCCCGCCGGCCCGCATCACCGGCGGCCAGGTCACCTTCGACGGCGTCGACCTGACCACCGCCGGAGAGGAACAGTTGCGGGAGCTGCGCTGGGCGGACCTGTCCACCGTCTTCCAGAGCAGCATGAACTCGCTCAACCCGGTGATCCGGGTCCAGGCGCAGTTCGCCGACACGTTCGCCGCGCACAAGGTGCCCGGCGACGTCACCGAACGGGCCATCGAGCTGCTCGAGCTGGTGGCCCTGGACCGGCGGGTGCTCCGGGCGTACCCGCACGAGCTCTCCGGCGGCATGAAACAGCGCGTGGCGCTGGCCCTCGCGCTCGCCTTGCGTCCCAAGCTGGTGCTGCTCGACGAGCCCACCACCGGGCTGGACGTGGTGGTGCAGCGCGAGATCCTCACCCGGCTGGCCGAGCTGCGCCGCGAGCTCGGCTTCGCGGTGCTGTTCATCAGCCACGACCTGGGCACCGTCCTCGACATGGCCGACCGGGTGATGGTGATGTACGGTGGCGAGATCGTGGAGGACCGGCGGGCCGCCGACATGCTCCACGAGCCACGGCACCCCTACACGCGCGGCCTGCTCGGCTCGTACGCCGACCCCCGGCTGCCGGACGTGCGGGTCACCTACATTCCCGGTCGGCCACCGGACCTGTCCCGGCCGCACACCGGCTGCCTCTTCACCCCGCGCTGTCCGCACGCCGAGGACGCCTGCCGGGCGACGCACCCGCGGCTGCTCCCCGACCACGGCGGGCTGGTCCGCTGCCTGGTCGCCCAGGAGGACCGGCTGCCGTCCGTCACCCTCGGCGCCGCCGCCACCCTCGACAGCCACTTCCCGGCCGCCGGTACCCTGACCCGGCAGGCCGGCACTCCCGCGGGCGAGGGCGACGCGGTGCTGTCCGTGGAGAACGTGAGCAAGCGCTACACGAGCCGGCGCGGGTTGCGCACCAGCACCGTCGAGGCCGTCCGCGAGGTGTCCTTCGCCCTGCGCCCCGGCGCGGTGACCGCCCTGGTCGGGCAGAGCGGCAGCGGCAAGTCGACGATCGCCCGGATCATCACCGGGGTGGAACGCCCCAGCGCCGGCGAGGTGCGGTTCACCGGCGGCTCCGGAACCGGGATCCGGGTGGACCGGCTGCGCGGCCGGGCCCTGCGCGACTACCGGCGGCACGTGCAGATGGTCTTCCAGGACCCGTTCAGCGCGCTGAACCCGACCCGCACGGTGGCGTACGCCCTGTCCCGGCCGCTGGTCAACTTCGCCGGGCTGCGCGGCGACGCCGTCCGGGAGCGCGCGGCCCAGCTGCTGGAGCGGGTGGGGCTCGCCCCGGCCGGGCAGTTCCTCGACAAGCTGCCGCACCAGCTCTCCGGCGGGCAGCGGCAGCGGGTGGTGACCGCCCGGGCCCTCGCCCCCGACCCGCAGGTGCTGATCGCCGACGAGCCGATCTCCATGCTGGACGTGTCGATCCGCGCCGAGATCCTGGAGCTGCTCGGCGAGCTGGTCCGAGAGCGGCGGCTGGCGATGCTCTACATCACCCACGACCTGCTCAGCGCCCGACTGCTCGCCGACGAGGTGCTGGTGCTCCACCAGGGGATCCTGGTGGAGCGCGGCCCGACCCGCGAGGTGATCGGCGCCCCCCGGGACGACTACACCAGGTTGCTGCTCGACTCGATCCCCAACCCGTTCGCGGAAGCCACCGGCAGGGAGAGCACGCCGTCGGCCTGACAGCAGGGCGCCCGCCGTTGCCCGGCGGCCACCGGGCCCCGACCGGCCTCCCCACGGTGACGGGGGAGGGGAGGCCGGCCGGTCAGGCCAGCCAGGCGGTCGAGCGGGCCGGCAGCTTGCCGGCTCCCGCCGCGCCGCTGGCGAGTAGGACCCGGTCCCCGTAGGGCCGCCAGTCGACCGGCCCGTCACCGAGGTTCACCAGGCAGGTCGGCCCACCGGCGCCGCGCCGGAAGGCGAGACAGCCGGCCGGCGCCTCGCGCCAGGACAGCCGCGCCGGTCGACCCCGCCAGCAGGTACCGCGCAGCGGCAGCGCCGCCCGGGCCAGGGCCAGCGCCGACGTCCGGTCGTGGCGTTGGCGGGCCACCGAGCGCGCTCCCCAGCCCGACGGCTGGGGCAGCCACGGCGTGGACCCGGCCGGGCCGAAACCGTACGGCGCCGGGCCTGCGGTCCACGGCAGCGGCACCCGGGCGCCGTCGCGCCCCCGGTCCACGCCGCCGGAGCGGCGGAACACCGGGTCGCGGATCGCGTCGTCGGGCAGCGCGACGTCGGGCAGGCCGAGTTCGTCCCCGGCGTACAGGTAGACCGCGCCGGGCAGCGCCAGCATCATCAGCAGCACCGCCCGCGCGCCGTCCGGTCCCCACCGGTCGGCCGCTCGCCGTACGTCGTGACTGCCGTGCACCCACGTGGGCAGCCGCCCGTGCCGGGTGGTGGCGGCCAGGAGCGCCTCCACGCCCTCGCGCCACGGCTGCGGGCGCAACGGCCAGTAGAGCGGGTCCATCGCGAACGCCTGCCCCAGCTCGTCGGGGCGCAGGTAGGGCGAGAGCACCTCCGGCCCGCCCCAGGTCTCCGCCACGCCGAGCCGGTCACCCGGGTACGACGCCAGCTCCCGCGCCCACCGGCGGTAGATCTCGTGCACCTCGTCCCGGTCGCTGTACGGCGCCGGGTCACCGGGCTGCCAGCCGGGCGGCAGCTCCGGGTAGTCGGGGTCCTTCCACAGCGAGCCGGCCGCGTCGAAGCGGACGCCGTCGACCCCGCGGTCCAGCCAGAACCGCAACGTGGCCAGCGCGTCGGCGGCCACCTCCGGGTGCTCGTGGCGCAGATCGGGCTGCTCGGTGTCGAACAGGTGCAGGTACCACTCGCCGTCGCCGAACGGCGTCCACGCCGAGCCGCCGAAGATGGACCGCCAATTGTTCGGCGGCTCCGCACCGGCCGGGCCGCGGCCGGGCCGGACGTGGAACCGGGCCCGCTCCGGCGAGCCGCGGCCGGCGGCGCGGGCGGTGACGAACCACGGATGGGCCGAGGAGACGTGGTTGAGCACCAGATCGACCAGCACCCGCAGGCCGAGCCGGTGCGCGTCGGCGACGAGGCGGTCCACGTCCGCGAGGGTGCCGAGCCGGGGGTCGACATCGCGGTGGTCGGTGACGTCGTACCCGGCGTCGCGGTCGGGGCTGGGATAGAACGGGGTGACCCAGACGGCGTCCACGCCGAGCGCGGCCAGGTAGGGCAGCCGGGAACGCAGACCGGGCAGGTCCCCGAGACCGTCGCCGTCGGCGTCGGCGAAGGACCGCAGATACACCTCGTAGGTGACGGCCTCCCGCCACCATGGTTCGGTGTGGGTCATCGCGGGGTCAGCTCCAGCAGGGCGAGGGACGGCAGGGGCAGGGTCAGCGGCAGCCGCAGGCAGCCGCCGTCCGGCGCGACGGTGACCGGCGGTCCCGCATCGGCGAGGGTGTCGGCGGCCCGCAGCCCGGCCCACTGCTCCTCGGTGGGCCAGCCGTCGACGCCGAGCCGGCGCGCGGTCGCGGCGAGGTTCGACGTCCGCTCGTCCAGCCGGCGGTGCCGGAGTTCGTACCCGGCTGCGGGCAGCCCGTCGATGCGCAGCCGCACCGTACGGCTCAGCCGGCGGCGCTGGTCGGGCCGGCCCAGCACGCCCTGGTCCAGCGTGCCGTTCCAGAGCACCACGACGATCCGCCCGCTGTCCGGGTCGACGGACGGCCAGGCCCGCACCAGCGTTCCCGCGCCGTCCCCGTCGAGCCGGGCGGCGAGCTGCACGGGCGCGAGCTGTTCCAGCATCCACAGTGCCCAGAACCGGGGCTTGGCCAGGTTGCCCACCGACAGCAGCCCGAACCCGCCGTGCAGCAGCGCGGGCGGACGGCCCAGTTCCTCGAAGTGGTCGCTCGCCACCCAGCAGGCCAGCGCCGCGACCCGGCCGGCCGCCTCCTGCATCCCGGTGGCCACGAAGGCGGCCGAGAGCACCGAGTCGTTGACCGGCGCGAAGTGGGTGGGGGAGGGACCCCACTCCGTCCAGAGCAGTGGGGTGCCGGCCCGACCGTGCCGCTCCAGGGCCGGTCGCAGGTCCAGCGGCGGGCTGCCGTAGACATGGGTGGAGAGGAAATCCAGCGGCGCGCCCGAGGCGTCGACGTGGTCGAGGAACGGCTCTATCCATCTCGTCGCGGCGGTCGCCGGCCCGCCGACCGGCAGGCCGGGGCAGGCCCCGCGCACCGCCCTGGCCGTCACGTCGTACATCCGCAGGTAGTCCTCGCGGGTGCCGGTCCAGAAGCAGTCCAGGTCCGGTTCGTTCCACACCTCGACCGCCCACCGCCGCAGCTCTGCGTCGCCGACTCGGGCCCGCAGGTGCCGGACGAGGCCGCCGACCAACGCCGCCCACCGGTCCCAGTCGCGGGGCGGGCTGGACACGCCCGCCGCGGTGACCTCGCGGGACGGGTCGCGGGCCAGCGCCCGCGGCACGAACGACAGCTCCAGCACCGGCCGCAGGCCGGTCGGGGCGAGTGCGTCGAGCACGGCGTCGACGCCGGTGAAGTCGTGCACCGCGCGGCCGTCGACCTCCTGGTAGACGCCCAGGTCGTCGCCGAGGATGCCGTGCGCGCGGACCCGTTCGACGCCCAGCTCGCGGCGCACCCGGCCGAGCGCGGCGGCCAGCCCGGCCCCCATCTCCTCGCCGCCCACCCGGTCGGTGCAGAGCAGCAGGCTCAGGTGCTCCGAGCCGACCATGTCCCGCCACGGGCGGGGCACCGGCCCGACCGGGCGGGCGGCGTCGACGGTCACCTCGACCACCGCGTCACCGCCGTCGCGGGCCGTGACCGGCGCCGATCCCGGCCCCAGCGGACCGTCGCCGGGCCGGTCCGGGTCGAGCACCGGGCGCACCGCGTACCGTACGCGCCGCCCGGGCTCGACGGTCGTGTCGGCGTACGGCGGGCCGGGCACCGCGAGCAGGTCACCGCCGCGATGGTCGACCACCCGGTACGGGCCGTCGCCGTCGGCCCGGTGCACCAGGTAGCCGGCGGTGCCGGGCACCGGATCCCAGTCGACGTCGACCTGCCCGCGACCTGCCCGTACCCGGATGCCGTGACCGTGTCCCCGCCCCGGCAGGCCCGGGGGCTCGCGGCCCGCCCGAAGGGCCGCGGACGTGGAGGCGCCGGCCGCGGGCGTGGCTGCGCCGGACGTCGTGGCGTCGGGCGGAGGGTTCGGCCGCACGGTCAGCCTCCGGCCACCTCGACGAGCACCGCGCCCGGCTGCGGCAGGTGCAGCTCCACCACCGCCGCCGTGCCCTCGACGGCGGCGGCGACCTCCTCGAGCGGTAGCGCGTCGACGGCGCGCAGCGCGTCCCACTGCTCCCCGACCGGCCACTCGGTGATGCCGAGCTGCTCGGCCAGGGTGGTGATGTCGCCGTGCTCGCGGTCGAGCCGGGTGGCGGTCACGGTTCGGCCGGCCGCGCCGTCGACGACCAGGCGGATCCGGCGGGCGAGCGCCGGGTCGCCGTCGCGCTTGGACTGGTCCAGCGTGGACGACCACACGAGGACGGCCAGGCTGCCGTCCGCGCGGCGGCTGGCCCAGGTCTGGACGAGGCCGCCGGCGCCGTCCCCGCCGGCGCGCACCGGCAGTTCGGTATCGCCGAGCCGGCTGAGCATCCGCAGCGCGTGGTAGCGGGGCTTGGCGATCCCGCCGACGGTGATCAGACCGAAGCCGCCGTGCAACAGCCGTGGCGGTCGGCCCAGCTCCTCGAAGTGGTCGCTGGCCACCCAGTAGGACAGGGCGTCCACCCGGCCCGCTGCCGAGCGCATGCCGGTGAGCAGGAACGTCGCCGCGGACGTGCCGTCGTTGACCGGGTGGAAGTGGGTGGGCGTCACGCCCCACTCGGTCCACAGGATGCGGGCGTGCCCGAAGCCGAGCCGCTCCAGGGTGGGGCGCAGGTCCAGCGGCGGGCTGCCGTAGGTGTGCGTGGAGACGAAGTCGACCGGAGCGCCGGAGCGCCGTGCGTGCTCCAGCAGCGCGTCGACCCAGCCGGCGGCGGCGGACGACGGCCCACCGACGGGGATCCGGGGGTCGACGTCCTTGACCGCCTTGGCGGTCACGTCGTAGAGCCGCATCCACTCCTCACGGGTGCCCGACCAGAACACCTCCAGGTTGGCCTCGTTCCACACCTCGAAGTCCCAGCCCAGCACCTCCTCGCCGTACCGGTCGAGCAGGTGCGCGACGAGGGCGCGGACCAACTCGCCCCAGCGGTCCCAGTCCTTCGGTGGGGAGATGACCCCCCGGTACTCGAAGACCGTCCGCTCCGGGTCGCTGGCCAGGTCGCGGGGCATGAAGCCGATCTCGACGACCGGTCGCAGCCCGACGGACAGGAGCAGGTCGTAGACCCGGTCGACGCCGGAGAAGTCGATCACCGGCTCGCCGTCGACCTCCCGGTAGACGCCGAGGTCGTCGTGGAGGATCGAGTGCGCGCGAACCGTCTCGACGCCGATCTCGTCGCGGATGCGGCGCAGCGCGGCGAGCAGCTCGCCGCCGATCTGCCGGCTGCCGGAGGTGTCCGTGCAGAGTAGCTGGGACAGCCGCTCGCTACCGATCATCGGCTGCCACGGTCGGGCCAGCTCGGCGCCGTCCGCGGCGGCGTCGACCTGGAGGACGACGGTCGGGGTGACGCCGGTGGCGGGCAGCGACGCGCAGGTCACCCGCGCCCCGAGCGGGCCGGTGACGGTGACCTCGGGGACGGCGGCGACCGCGTAGGCGTACGGCTGGCCGGGCTCGCCGGTGGTGTCGACGTACCAGGTGTCGGGGATGGCGAGGACGTCACCGCCGAGGTGGTCGATCGGGGTCAGCTCGCCGTCGGCGGCGCCGTCGCGCACCGGCGCGCGGTGCACCAGGTAACCCACCGCGCCGGGCACCGGGGACCACGAGAGACGGACGTGGTGGACTCCGGCGACCGCCGCCAGACCTTCCGGCGGGGCGAGGACGGGCGTGCCGTCAGTCGTGCCCGCCTCGTCGCTGCGCAACGCGATCCGTGACTCCCAGTCGGATCGGGCGTCTGCCGGCTGGTGGTCGCTGATGCTCGTCACCGGGGCACCTCCTGTCGTCGTGTGGTCCGGTCCGAGCACTGTAACCGGTTTCTGCGCGAGTCGCTCCCTCCGCCCGCACCCTTGCGGACTCTGATCGGGTTCGATCCGTCGGACGCACCCCCGCTGCTCCGCCGCCGGTGAGCGGGACGAGCCCCGACTTCCGCACCTGGCCCGGCGCGCCGCGGCCGGCGCTCCGGATGCC